>JBCBKZ010000364.1:0-5811 GCA_038520955.1 Bacteroidota bacterium
GTTTGTATATGGTTTCATTTCCCAGAACTGAATATTGAAGCTTCTATTTCTGAAACTGTCAGCTCTTGCTACTCTTCTACCCAGGCTGGTCTCCAGTTCAAAACTCTTATTTCTGTCAAAATTTATACGGGGTTTGACGCCAAAAAAGGACACTTGTCTAAATTCATTCCCACTTTCCAGAAATAGCTTTGACTGCTGGTTTTGGTAAAAAAAGCGTACATCACCTAAAGGATCGTTCTGGTAAAAGGTGATATCCTGCCTGAAAAACTGGTTAGCCTGGATGACTGTGCTGTCATCTTCCAGGCTGCCAAGGCTTATCAGGTAATTAGAAAGGGTATTCTCCCGTTCCTGCTGTTGTGTTAGTCTGAAACGAGTGATAAGCCTGGTCTCTTTTAGAAGGGAGGAAAGGAAATTCTCCTTTTTGAAGGGTAAAGCCTGTAGATTCCACTTCACATTTCCACTTAGACTGATTCTGGTGGAAGGAAATAACTGTCGGGAAGGGATACTAACCCTAATATAATTGGCTATCAGAGGATTGACGGCTATCTGAAACTCATCTAATTCCTGAATTCCATTCTCATTAAAGTCCTCCCAAATGTACTGCCCCTGTCCCGTATTGACTTCCAGAAATCGGACTTCCCTTCTGGATACCTGCTCTGAAGTAAGCTCATAAAGCAAGTTTCCCTGGAAAAGATTATTTGGGACTCGCCAGTTGGACATGAGTCTACCCGTAAAAATATTCCCATCCTGTAGGTTTTGGGTGCTAAAAGCGGAGTCCTGTACACGGAATATGCGGTAGGAACTATTCTGAGAGATATTCCATCCCTTAAGGGGTTGCCACCTAACAGTAGAGTAGAAGGTATGGGCCAGAGATTTAGGTCTTAGGGCCCCTTCTTTTAGACCTTCCTCCCACCTGTAATTGTAGGAAGCCTCATATTGAAGTTTCTTACTCTCAAAAGAAAGGTAAGGTCTAAGGTCGGTAAACCTGAAGGTTTGAGTGGAAAGACTGTCTCCTCTTTCATCCTTTCTGTCCTCTATCCAGATTTGAGTCCCCAGTTTTAGCGGCCCGAAAAACCTGTAAATATCTCCTTCATACCTTTTCCAGTCTATGCTTCGGCTTTGGGCGCTTTGCTCATTTTGTATCCTGGTAAAGGAGAATGAACCTTCCAGGCTTTTGCTATGAGAACTGGAAACCGTATAAACCTGTCTAAAGGCTTTTTCTCCTGGCCCCACTGTTCTCCATCCGTTTTGGGACTCCAGTCTCACATGGTCCCCTAACTGTAAACCCAGCTTTAAATCGGTGATATGCTCATTAGTAGATAGGGTAGTGGTATCCAGGGCCCAAATCCGATTATATTCTGCCTGATAGACCCGGTCTATGTTCCTGTACCTCCTTTGCACCATCTGGTGAGAAATATCCCAATCCACTTTTACCCAGGAATTCAGCTTTACGTCTTTTCCCTTAATTCCACTAATCTGAGCCCAGCCCAGGTTATCCTGATCATCCTTACTGGATAGCCTGTTATTGTCTTCATGACTGACAGACTGTTCTGTGTATAGAAACACATTAGAGGAAAGTTGGTAATCTGAACGTACGTTCATTACCTGCAGGAGGCGTGGAAGCACCCACTGTCTGACAGGATCATAATCTCCCTTGAGATTGCCGGCTTCATCCGTCCCTACCCATTCGTATACAGGTTGATTAAATCCATCGTGAATCCTGATATAGTTTCCTTGTCCTGGTCCTACAAAGGAAAAACTGATTTCATATATGGCTTCTACAGGATCATTCGAGAAAACATATCTCTCTACATTCTGTCCATTCACGAGGGTATCTGCGCGGGCATAACGGATTTGATCTGGATCATATCCTACCTGTCTTACAGCTGAGGTGGTAGCACCTTGTGCATCATCTCCTATGCGTTCCAGCGTATCCTTCACTTCCGAGAAAGCATCCCCGTCAGAGAAAGGGGCATTAGGGTTATCAGCTTCTCTGGCATAGGAGACCTGTACCTTCCATTTATCGTTAGCTGACTGATACTTCCATTTTCCCGCCATAAAGGAACGATTGTAGTATCTATCATTGTACTCAAAGTCTATGACTATTCTTGAAGCGCTACTGATCACGTGCCTGGCGGTGAAGGTTACTTCTGCCCGGTTATAGTCGACTATATAGTCATTGGTGGCCCCTCTTTTCAGCAGCTTCCCATTGAGGTACACTCTTTCACTGCCTGCCAGGACAAAGAAAAATCGTTCTCCATTTCGGCCTGTCAGTCGGTAGGGGCCTGACACGCCTTCCAGCCCTATGAACCTGTTAGTGTGGAATTTCCCCTTAGCCACAGCCCCACTCAGAGAAGCTTGATGCTGGTCATTTTTGAGACCTATCTCTACTCCCTGAACATTGCGGTAGAAGTTCCCAAAGCGGGAATTCTGCTGACTTACCTCAAAGTCTCCCATGGTTACATAGTAGGGATCCTTTTTCAGCTGAATGAAAATCCGGTCAAAGTCTGAAATTTCCTGGGTAGTACCATCCGGTTGGACGGGAATGTTATCATCAGTGATGTTCCCTACTATTTCAAGTCCATCTCCCAGGTCTCCTTCCAAATTTAACCGGAGACCACTGGTAACCGCTGTGCTTCGGTTGTTCCCCGCTACGATCCCACGGGTAATACTGCCCGTTTTTCTAATACTGGAAGACTGCCAGAAGTTTTTTTTACTTTCTTTCTCTTCAGGAAAAATGAATAGCTGCTGGAAGGTGTCCTTTTCAAAGGTGGTATTTGCCAGCTTGCCGGAAGAAATAGAAGATTTGGGTGTTGAGGTATGTATTCTGTAATAAAGAATATACTCTCCAGCTGCCAGAAGGCTATCTGGGAGAATTCTCCCCCTAAAATAATCTAGCTGGAAGGAGGTAGTGTTTATCTTTTCTCCTTCCTTATCTACTAAGCTTTCACTACCTGGAACTATCAGAGAATGGGAGAGGGCTGTTTCTGTAGTAGCTTGGAGAAATAGGGTATCTGTAATGCTAAAGGACTCCTGGGCACTTACGGTCCTGACCACAAGAGCCACCCACATCACAGCATATACAAGGTAGCTATTTCTCACAAATAAATTTCCTCTGAATGCCTTAGCGCCTAAAGATAAAAACGCCACTAAATAGACCATTTTCCCTCAGGAAACCCGAATGTTTACTAATGATCTAAAGTTGAAACGTAAGGGAAAGCCTATGCATTGGCAAGTTTCAATGAGAAAAAGTATTACGCTGAAGAAAAGATGAACTGTATTTGACTGCTAGCTCTCCTTTCCGTTTAAAGGGAGACTGAAGCCTTTGTCTTCAAATGTTGGGTCTAGTGAGGCTTCCGGGAACTCCAGATAAAAAGAGGTACCCTCATTTATGAGGCTTTTGAAGTGGATCCTTCCACCACTCGTTTCTATGATTCTTTTGACTATAGCCAGCCCTAAGCCCATACCGGAACTTTTGGTAGAGAAACTCGGCTCAAACAGACGCTCCTGTACTTCTTCTGACATACCCTTTCCGTTATCCTTTATCTCAATGTAGGCTATGCTGTCATCTATTTTCATTGAAATATGCATGATGCCGTCTCCATCTATAGCCTGAATTCCATTCTTTATGATGTTATTAAAGCATCTGGATAACTGGTCTCTGTCAGCAAATACATAGAATTTTTCAGGCGCTATGTCTATTAGCCACATAGCTTCTTCGGACTGTGAATAGAGGTCTACCACTTCCAGTAATACTTCATTCAAGAGGACTCTCTTCTTAATGGCATCAGGCATTCTCGCAAACTCTGAGAAGGAGTTGGCAATACGTACCATGGTGTCTATCTGAACCAGTAGGGTTTTCATTACCCTGGGGAACATTTTGTCCAGGCTATTGGCCCGCTCTTTCCACGCACGACTTAGGTGCTGGATACTAAGCCTCATAGGAGTAAGCGGATTCTTAATCTCGTGGGCTACCTGTCGGGCCATTTGTCGCCAGGCCATCTCCCTTTCCGTCTGAGCCAATTTCTTCTCAGAGGTAGACAGCTGGGTTACCATCTTGTTGTAGGCTGAGACTATTTCTCCAATTTCATCATTAGACTCGTAGTCTATAGGTTTGTTATCCGTACCTATTTTGGTGGACTCCAGACGCTGCTGTACCAGAGAAAGCGGTTGAGTAATCGTATTGGAGAGTACCACGGCTATCAGGTTGATCATCAGGAAGACCAGCAGGTAGATGTTGGCTATATAAGCCAGGAAGTCCAGAATCTGTTCCTCTAACTGATCCTGTTTGGCGATATAGGATACGTTCAAGTAGCCAATAGGCTTGGTATCTAATCCAATGAGAGGTCGATAAATAGAGAGATAACTTAGCTCACCTATTTTCTCATTTACCACCATCTCAGAGTTGGTACCCATCTTGAGTTCCTTGTAGGCAGAGGCATTCATCAAGTCCCCACTCAATCCTGTTTCAAAGATCAGAGGCTGAGTAGATGCTATACGTTTACCATCTGCATCAAAGACATTGATATCATTCCTGATGATAGGTTCCAGTTCTTTTATTCTTTTTCTAAACTCCTTTAGGCGGGTGTATCTACTCAGGACGTCATTGGTCATGAATACATAGTCCTCACCTACCAGACTTGTGATTCTGGAAGCTTCTTCCCGAAGTTCTAATTGTGCCTGTTTCTCATATCTTTCTCCAATAAAGGGGAAGAGGAAGCCAATGATGATGATCATTGGGAGAATACTAATGATCAGTAGGCCATAACGGATTTTGGTCCTCAGAGGAGCTTTGTAGGAGAATTTATATTTATGAGCAGTCCGGAATAAATAAACCGGTAAGATGATAAGGATAAGGGTATTAAAACAGTAGAAGTAGAAAATGAATGAGAACAGGGTAATGATGTTGAATACGCCTGGTTTCTTATACCTAACTACTACCAGTTTATTATTATCCAGTGGCTCAGTATGCTCATTATAACCTGGTAAAGAAATGCTGTACTGAGTTTCAATTTCATCCTGTCCCTCGAAGTAAATGGGGAAGTTGGTTTCTCCTCTGTGATAGTATAGCAGTCCATCTCGGTACACAGCATGGTCAAAGGAATTAATCAGCTTGGTATCTGAGTAAACCTTCTCATCCATGGAGAGGGAGGGATAAAGACCTTCCGTTTCTCTACGATTAGGAGATAACTCCAGAACTACGTGCAGGTCTCCATATCTTCCCAGAGAGAGGTCCATTTCACCTACATATAGATCCACATACCTATTCTCAAAGTTGGGAAGGCGATAAAAGTTCTCTGCGCCTACTACAGGTTCTGCCCGGTCTTTCAGCTCAATATCCGAGTCTGGCCCAAAAGAAGGGGGACGCTCTGAGTTATTATCTATTCTCCTACCATTCTTATCATATAAATACATCCATACCTCAAAGCCTTTGAAGTTAGGATCCAGGTATTCTTCTTGTATCCACTCTGCAAATTTCTCGTTTCTAAGCACTCTGAATTGTCTCCTGGCCAAAGCTGAGTCTGCTTTCAGTTCTATTCGGGACTTGTCAAAGGCGAGTAGGGTACTGGTTTCCTGATTACCCAGGATCTGTTTCGCGATCTGTTCTACCTTAAACTCATTCGTTTGGTTAATCCCCTGGACTACATTGAAGGTCACCAGAATAGAGAAAGTGAAAATGATGAGTAAGTAGTTCACTACATCCTGATTCAGGATGGTGAAATCCGGGTATCTGTAGATACTGAAAAGTAGCAGAAACTGAGAGAGTGAACAGACTAATACAACTTCCGACAGATTAGAACTCCCGTAAAA
>JBCBKZ010000365.1:0-5802 GCA_038520955.1 Bacteroidota bacterium
AACTAGGAACGTACTTGAGTCCTGAGATTCTTCCTCCATCAGCTTCTAGGTGAAACGCTCCTTCAAAGCCTGCTGTTGCCATTCGAAGCTCCACATCATAAACAGCCGTGCTATCTACCTCTATGTCATACTCCATCCATTCTCCTTCATTGATCCAGCCTACATTGAAACCGTTCGTATGGATGTTGTCCTGACAAGGCTCGATGTCTACCGCATCATTTCTGTAAGCCCAACCTGAATTCCACGCGGTAAAATTACCTGTGCTCACATGGTAGGTCGCGACATCCCCATCGAAATACGCAAAGCCATTTCGCCCCAAATTATAATGTGTGGCATATAGAACCCCAGGAATTTTGTTATCGCTGAATGCTAGGCTCTCCTCCGAGTAGACCTGCCTAAACATGGCATCCAAGACGTCCTTTTGGAAAACACAATTCTCCATCTTAAACCCTTCTGCCAATTCCATCAATGCTGCCTTGGCAAAGGAGGTACTAGGTTTGTTCCCTCCATTTTCCCAATAATTCAAAAGGGTCTGATAGCCTGCTTTCTTGACTACAGATAGGGGGCCATCTGTTTCCTCTACCTTCTTCATCGGCCACCATGCCCATCCTATTTTTTGGTCTTCTAATAGGCGAATCGCATTCCGAAACCAGACATTCGAATTTTCCCCTGACTCACCTAAGTATAGGGGAACATTGTGGGCATTGCGAAGGTCCAATACCCATTGGATAGAGCCTGATCATTTATGGACCAGTATTTATGTGGGCTGTAAACCATGTTATCATCCCAAGGAGGGGTAAGGCCTGTGAAGTCATTCGCAAACCAGTTGCCTTCTATGAAAATGATGTGGTCAGTATCTATGGTTCTGATGCTGTCAGTGATTTCTCCATACAATTCCCGCAGGAGCACATTCCCATCCAGCGGCCAATTAGGTTCATTGATTAGGTCATAGCCGGCTATAGCAGCTTCATCCTTATATCTTTCTGCTAGCTTCATCCATAGCGCTACAGTCTTATCTCTGTTCGCTTTGCTTTCCCAAAGAGAAGGTTTGGAAGTATCATAGTCAGAGATTCCCTGGTCTTGCCCCTGCCCACCAGGAGCAGCATGCAAATCCAGTACTACGTACATTTCGTTTTGCTTACTCCATGAGATCAGGCTATCCGTCAACTCAAATCCTCTTGTAAGCCAGGTATGTTCCCCTGCTACGGGTTCCTCTTCTATGGGAAGGGTAAACAGGTTATAGTGCATGGGGAGCCTGACGGAGTTGAACCCCCAGGCTTTAAGGGAGTCTATATCTACTTTTCTCACGTGATTATCTAGCCAAGCTTCGTAAAACTCCTCCATTCCTGCAGTCCCTATGAGCTCCTCTATTTTAGTTTTGAGTTGGAATTGCGCATTGGCAAAACCTGCCGTCTTTAGCATGTATCCTTCCTGAAGCATCCATCCTCCCAATCCCATACCTTTAAGGATGACGGGTTCCCCCTCCTCATTGACAATGTCTTTTCCCTCCGTATGTAATAATGATTGGGCAGATAATTGAAAGCTTGTTCCTATCAACAAGCTAATGAGTAGTAGTTTGATGTTATCCATATGTTCCGGTAGTAAATCGGGCAACATATAAATAACTAATTATATGTAGAAAAGCTAATGTTTGGAGGAATGGACCATCCTCTTCTATTGAGTACCTACCACCTTCTTCATTGCCTCCAGACCTTTCTTTGCAGCATCCATGGCTGGCATTTTCCAGTAGTCTCTGTTGAATAGCTCAAGAGAAAGGACCGTAGGATATTCTTCCGAAGAAATCGTGTTTAAGATGGATGAGATAGGAGCTATCCCTTCCCCAGGATATACTCTATCCTTATCCAGAATTTGGTCATTGGGAATATCCGGGTAATCATTCAGGTGGAAGATTTCCATTCTCTTCGGATGGATAAGTGATAAACCATCCGCATCAGAGCCTCCTTTGTATAAGTGGTAGACATCCGGGAGAATTTTCACATCATCAAACCCACTTTCTGCCGCCACATAGAGTACTTCACTTAGTCGGGATAAATTTTGGGAGAATCCCCAAACTTCCAGTTGGGGCTGGACACCCATTTTCTCTCCTAACTCACACAGCGCCCTGTATCTTTCTGCTGCCTTTTTCAGGTCAAGCCCTGCCTTTTCTGTAGCACCAGCCGGTGGTGCCGCTATCCTCCGGCAACCCACCTGGGCGAGCATTTCCATTTCTTGTTTCGCTTGTTCCAGGGCCTGAGTTCGGGTATCATGATCATCCACTATCCACTGGGCGAACCCAATAGCATTCTCAATCCTGATACCCAAGTCCTCAGCTTTCTTTTTGACATCTGCCAGGCTACCCCCTTCCTGTACATGCTTTTCTAGCGATCTGATCCAGATTTCAATTCCATCATAACCTGCCTGAGCAGCTACGTCCAGTTCCTCCATTAAAGGAAGGGCTTGCCCCATAATAGTGCTGGTGTTAAGACAGAAGGAGAAGGGCATAGCTTTATTCTTTCTGGTGGGAGTGCTGGCCTGCAAAGGTAAAGCAGCACTTGTAGCGATACCAGCTAAGGACTTTATAAAGGTCTTTCTGGAGAATTTCATATGAAGGATTCTATTTACCTTTTAAGAGAATCATTAGAAAGGGAGATACCGTATGGGGAAGCAGGCAGAATGTGGTATTTCTTTTATTTGAGAATCTCTTTGAGTATAATTGACTACTACTTATTGAAAATCCAATGTTGGTAAGATCCAATTCCTTTAAGAAGGGAAGCCTGGCTCCAGATTTCTCCCTGATTGACACTGTTTCTGGCAATATTCTCTCATTAGATGAGGTAAAGGGAGAGAAAGGGACAGTCATCATGTTTATCTGTAACCACTGTCCCTATGTCAAGCATGTGAATGAGGAATTAGTAAGGCTGGCTAATGACTACCAGGAGAAGGGGATCGGTTTTGTAGCCATCAGTTCTAATGATGTCAACTACGTACCCGAGGATGGACCCTCATATATGAAAGCGCACGCCTTACAGCTGGGATATCCCTTTGCGTATCTGTATGATGAAAGCCAGGAAATTGCCAGAGCCTATAAAGCTGCTTGTACCCCTGATTTTTACGTATTTGATTCTTCCCTGAGATCAGCCTACCATGGACAGTTGGACGATAGCAGACCTCGACAAGAGGCAGCTAATGGAAAAGATATTCGGGCGGTACTTGATGTGCTCCTAGCGGGAAGTATGTATGAGGGGCCTGAGGTACCTTCTATGGGCTGCAATATCAAATGGAAGTAGAGGGGATTAATTTTGAATGAGTGAATTCTGAATGATTGAATGAGAGGATGATTGAATTTTGAATGAGAGAATGTTGAGGGATGAATGTGATTAAGTTTAAGCTTAAGATGAAGTTTAAGTTTAAAAAGATTCTTAAGCTATAGTTTAAACTTATCCTACAACTTATACTTGTTCTGAAACTTAGCCTTTCACTTAATCTTCATCAGCGAAATTTGCGACCTGCTGTCTTCCTCGATTTATTTGAAGTTGTAGCACATCTGGTCTGGAGTAGTGGCCGGAAACATCCAGGTTTTGCCTTTCTCTCAATACATTCTCCATATGAATGACACCGGTAAACACTCCTTCTTTCTCTGGAATAGGTTCTATCATCCAGCTTCCATCCGGTGCCGCTATACAGGAACCCCCGTTCCCCATCCATTCAGGTGCATGTTTCTTGATGAGGTCTGCCTGAGGAATGCCATCCGGGATATGTGCTTTCCCCATTAAGCCTGAAACGGAGACAACATAGGAGCGGGCTTCCATGGCTATGAAGCGTGTGATATCTACCGTATTTCTGACGTTCCCCGGCCAAACAGCTATATGCACGTTCTCACCCTGCGCATACAGACTTGCTCTAGGCATGGGTAGCCAGTTCTCCCAGCAGTTGAGTCCGCCTACCGTAAAATCTTTGAGTGGATGTACGACCAAGCCTTTTCCATCTCCTTGTGCCCACACCAGCCTTTCTTCATAGGTGGGCATGAGTTTCCTGTGCACAGACTGAATCTCACCCTGCTGGTCTATGTATAAAAGACTACAGTAGACTGAGTGATTTCCTCTATTCTTTCCCCTTTCTATGGTCCCCAGATAAACCGCCAACTTAAGTCTCTTTGCCACCTCACAAATACTATTCAGATCACCCTCTTCTATGCTCACAGCTTCCCGAACATAGTGAGCGTATAATTCCTTCTGTACTTCAGAATTAAACTTGGCGCCTTCAGTTAATCCCACCCAAAAAGGATAGCCTGGCAATAATGCTTCTCCAAATACAGCTAGTTCTGCCGCTTTTGAAGCTGCTTCCTCCAGGTAGGTGATGATCTTATCAGTAGTAGCCCTCTTATTCAACCAAACAGGAGCCATTTGGCAGAGAGCAATACATAAGCTTTCAGGATTCATTTATTGGTCTTTTTCCTTTTCTTCAATGTATTCTTCAAACACCTGGTCTACGGGTTCCCAAAGCTCAATTTTATTATTCTCCAAATCCAGAATATGGACAAACTTCCCATAATCATAGACGGCAATCTCATCCAGAATGGTTACTCCCTGAGCCTTGAGTTCTTCCACCAACTCTTCCAGGTTCTCCACCCGGTAGTTGATCATGAACTCCTTTTCTGAGGGTTGGAAATAATCAGTATCCTGTTTGAAGGGACTCCATTGTAGATGACCTTGCTGGGTAGGTTTGTCAATATTCAGAAAGGTGAACATAGCCCCATACTGGTCAGTGGGAAATCCCAGATGGGTTTTATACCATTCCTTCACGGCATCAGGGTCCTTACATTTGAAAAAGACGCCTCCCACACCGGTTACTTTTTTCTTACTCATAGTAGTAGGTTTAGATACTTAATATGAGCATAAGTCAGGAAAAGTAAAACTATCCAGAAGAAGTAGATACGTTTATCTGCTGAAAAGAAATATCATGTAAGCGAGGAAGATGAGAAAGGAAAGTGTGAAAACAACCCCACCCCAAAAATTGAGTTTAAATGATACCTCTAACTCCTTGTCCTTATTGATTCTTGCTGACTTGAGTCCAGAAAAGAGAACCAGGATGATAGCTACCAAGGGTAGGCCTAATAAAAACTGGCTGATATTGCTGGAGACAAAGCTGCCAGTAGAGTTGGGATCAATGTTCACCAGCCACTCTGCAAAACCGGTTATCCATGGAACTTCCGCATGAATTTCATGCTTTAGGATGATGCCCACCATAAACAACATAGGGAAAGCCAATAAGGCTAGGGCCACAGTGTTGGTTCTCTTAGCTTGTAAAATAGGTTCTTTGATGATCTCCTTATGGTGAGTTATGGAAGTATTCATGTGACTTAGTTGAGTAAGTTGGTTTTCTATTTCCTTGATATCATTTTTCATTATTCACAATTTTTTATGAGTGGCAGATGTCTCTCATTTTCTGTAATCCTCTACTTATATGGGATTTTATGGTCCCAATCTTAAGACCTGTTACCTGGGAAATCTCTTCCAAACTAAGACCCTCTACATACTTTAATATGATACAGTTTTTTTGCACTTCTTTTAGCTGTGCTAATAGGTTATGGAGTTTAAGGTACTGCTCATTCGAAAGGATTTCTTGTTCAGCTTGCTGTTCTTCTTGTAGAAAGGAATCCTCCTGCTCAGGCATGTACTCCTTAAGGATCAGCTTGGGCTTGTACTTTCTGCTTCTTAGGTGAAGTCGGTATCCTTTCAGAAACGAGAAGTAGCTTTCCAGGAAAGCCTTCCCTGGCTATACAGGATAGCCCTGAATGAATAC
>JBCBKZ010000366.1:0-5796 GCA_038520955.1 Bacteroidota bacterium
CATCAAACGCTTCCAGTCTGGCAGAAAGAGTTTCCAGCTCATATTTTTTCTCCCGTAGATACCCCAGCATGCGTTGTTCCAGCCTACTGCTGAGTTCATCTAACTGTTGCTGTTTAATGACGTGATAGTAGGTGAGGCTTTTCTCAAGTTGTATTTCCCAGGAACTCAGTTCTCCTAGAATAACTTCTTTAGAAGGAACGGCCAATTCTGCTGCTGCAGTAGGGGTAGAGGCCCTAAGGTCCGAGACAAAGTCTGCTATGGTGATATCCGTCTCATGGCCTACACCCGTAATGATAGGTGTCTCACAACTAAAGATGGTTCTGGCTACCTCTTCCTCATTGAAGTTCCATAGGTCTTCCAGAGAACCTCCTCCCCTCACCAGGAGAATGGTATCTACTGCCAGTTTATCAGCAGCCGTTAAGGCTTTCACGATAGATTTTCTTCCGCCTTCTCCCTGAACAACGGCTGGGATCAGAATTACTTCTACAACAGGATACCTTCTTCTACAGGTCTGGAGTACATCTCTGACTGCTGCGCCCGTGGGTGAGGTAATGAGGGCTAATCTGGAAGGAAAGGTAGGGATGGCTTTTTTATGTTCCGGCTGGAATAAGCCTTCCTGGAGCAGTTGTTTCTTTAGTTTATCAAACTGCTCATAAAGGGAACCTACCCCCTTTTTTGAGATGTCATATACTTTTAGCTGATAAGCACCTCTGGGTGGATAGACCGTTATATCGCCCGTCATATTCACTTCCATGCCCTCTGTAAGCCTGATACTACGCTTGACATAGGGTTTAAACCAAACACAGGAAAGTTGAGAATTGGCATCTTTCACTGTAAAGTAGACGTGTCCTGACCTGTGGTAGGTAACATTGGAAACTTCCCCCTGTATATTGACAGATTGCAACAGGTCATTCTCTTCAAGTAAATGCCTGATGTAAACGGTGATTTCAGTTACGGAATAAACAGAATTATTCATCCATTAAAGTCAGAATGGCTGGAAGGATGAAAGGAAAGAAAATGTGGGATTCTATGCAAGCATCAGGGAGAAATGCTTTGCTCTAATACGCCTATGTCTGTGATCTCTGATTCCATAGAAATGGCTTCGTCTTTATTCTCCTCTGTTACTTCATTGAGTCTCTGCTTTACCACATCTAACAAAGAAGAAGGATTCTGCTTTTCAGAGCTAATGATATTCTCAAGTTGTTCGGCCTGCTTATCTGAAGAGGTAAAGTTCACAGCACGAACATATTTCAGAGCTAATCTTATATCAAATAGGTCTGTAGAGAGTAGCTTCTTACGGGTGATCCATCCGCTCTTTTTCCTTTCCATCCCTACCAGTCTTATCCAGTCTCCTTTTTCTTCCATCACCGTAACTACCTCACCTCTTTCGAACTTATCATCTTTAAAGGTCATGATGTCTGGTCTTCGGTAGATTTCCGCTTCTCCCATCACTGCAGCCAGGTAGGCATTCTCAGCGAAAAGATACTGGTGTACCCATCCTTCTTCACCATCAGAAAGACGTACTTTCAGGTAGGTTCTATTAGTGGCTTCTACGAGTTCTGATTCTCCCAGAAGTTCTACTTGTTCTCCGAAATATATGGTAGATAAATAGGTGAGTTTTTCGCCTCTGCCGGGACCATCTCTCAGTCCGGCACCGTCCCACAAGCATATAGCCTGATTATCAATTAGCGTATCATTGGGAAGGGGAATATCATATGCCTGTACACTTCTCACAGTGTTGGAGGCATAATCACAGGATGTAAGGTAACAGGCAGTAAAGAGGCCTAAAGCAAGAGTCAGAGTTCGCATGGGTTACATCATATTAGCTTGTATTCCCTAGTTATGTCAGCTAATCAGGTTAATATACGTTGTTTCAACTTAAGGACATACCAAATAGAAGGATTATTCAATAAAAAAATCGTACTTTTTGTAATAAAATCTTTCATTCGTGTAAATCTTGCAGGAAATTCTTTGTTTTCTCCATAAAAAAGAATGAAAAACCTGCAAATTCCCTAACAAAGCTGCTGAACCATTCTTAGCTGAACTGAAATAGTTTATGAATTCTCCAACCCCAATCGTAATCATTGGAAATCAGGGCTTTGCAAAAGAAATTGAATGGTTAATTTCGGATATTAATCGCTTCCCAGGCTCCAGTGTCTCTTATGATTTTCGGGGGTTCATAGATCATACTGAAAATCCCACAAATGAGAACATTTTGGGAGATGATTCCTGGGCCATAAATCACTTGTCAAAGAAAACCCGATTTGTGATTGCCATTGGAAATCCTAGTCTGAGAAAAAAATTAGCTGACAAATATCTATCAGAAGGCTTCCTTCCAGCCACCCTCATCCATCCTTCTGTCCAACTGTCTGAATCAGTGTCTGTAGGGGAAGGCAGCCTCATTTGCGCGGGTGTAGTGATGACAGTAAATATACACCTAGGAGGATTCTGTATTCTGAACCTCAATTCTACAGTAGGACATGGGAGCCGGTTAGGATCTTTTGTTACTCTTGCACCTGGATGTCACATCAGCGGTGAAGTCAAAATAGGAAGTGAATGTGAGCTGGGTACGGGTGCTGTTGTTCTTCCAGAATGTGCTCTAGCAGATAGCATTATCTTAGGCGCAGGAGCGGTTGCTACCCAAAATTTAGCTGAAGCGGGTACTTATGTAGGTGTGCCTGCCAGGAAGATTAGTCCCTCCCCTTAGAAGTACTGGCCTATTCCTAGTACAATCCCTCTGCTGTTAGAAGTTCTGAGGTCTACGCCATAGTCTACTCTCAAGACCGCATTATGCGCTTTCTTATAGATAAGTCTAACCCCTAATCCCACGAAGTGCTGAAGGGTCTCATCACTGAATAGCTGAGATAATTCCCCGCCGGGTGCCCGCCATGTACCCAGGTCAGAAAATCCCACTCCCTGTGCGGCAAATTTATTTCTTTCGAAAAAAGTACGTCTATACTCCAGGTTCCATACCAGCATGCCCGTTCCTCTGTCTATCCGGTTTCCTGAGCCTCTGATATTCACTTGAGAATCCAGCACAAAAGGGGCAAAGGGAGAATCTCTGTTCACCGCTAATCCAAACCTGAGTCGGGAAGCTAGGTTACTTTTCTTGGCAGCATCCAGGATTTTGAAATTCTTCAAGTCAAGCCAGTAGATGTAAAAACCTGGCTCATTAAATTCAGATATATCATATATAGCCTGAACATTCTGGGATAATACCCAGCCATCCTGCAGGAAATAGTGATAATCAATTTTATTAATAGAATGCTGGAGCTTGAAAAGGAGCTTGGGAATATTCGCTTCATCTGGCCCGGAAGTTACCTGCCCTTCATGCCTGCTATCCTTGGAATAAGACTCCACAAAGTAGTTGACACCACCTTCTATCCAGTGGTTATAGCCAAGCTCTCTAATGAGGGTAGTCCCGAAAGAAGTATTGTCATACTCATAGAATACGGTCTCATCTCCAAAGTAGAGAGGTTCTATAGAAGCCCAGTGCGTAGCGTGGAAGGATGCGCCCCACTTGCTCCCGTTTATATAGGGAATTCTCACATAGAGCTGCCCATTATGTCTGCTATCATTATTACGGTAAATGGCTGTGGCCTGTATCCCTCTCCCAAAGAGGTTCAGATCAGTAGCCCCCACCTGCACCCAGACATTATCCTTGATCCCACCGAATAACACAATGGGAAAGAGGGTCAAAGCTTCTTCTGGAATGATGGTGAGATCTATGCCGTTGGCAGTAGTGTCCAGACGGTAGCTGACGTCTGTAACGGAGGTGAGATTTTTGAGGCGCTGAAGGTCCTCCTGAAACTGTTCCAGGTCAAACTCCTCATTGGGTTGCTGACGGATAAACCTACTCAAGTGAGAAGGCTTGGTTTTTTGTAGACCGGAAAAGGATAAAGACGAAACTGGTTGCTGGGCCCTACCGATATGCCCTAGACAAAAGCATAGCAATAGGACCCAGCAAATTCTTTTATACCCTTCAGAGCAGAGTTCAGAAAGTATACTGTACATGATGATTCAGGCTACCGTTCATTATACGGATTAATAGCCTAATACCCTCATAAATTGAACCTAAATCCCAAGTTTACAGTGGAAGCTCTTCCATTATTCTCCTGGAGAAACTGATTAGTGAAGTAGGTATAAAGTACTTCCAATTCCAACTGACGGGTAAACTGATATTTAGCGCCAGCCCCTGCCTGGTAGAAATAGTCCCATTCAGGTGCCCAGTAAGGAGAAAATCCATTGAGGGCATAAACGGTCAACTGAGGTTCCGGGAAATAACTAAGGATCAAGGTCACTGGTGTAGAAACACGGTTAAAGGCTCCATTATCTCCGGAGCCGATATCTTCCCAGAGAAAGTCCACCTCTGTAAACAGAGAGAAGCTATTCCCTAAAGTGAAGTCGTTAAACACCTGCGTCCACCAGGTAGCATTATTCCAGTCCACGAAGGGTCTTCCGTTTCCTCCTTCCAGCTCATCCATGACGGGAAACCAGATAGCTGACTGTACGGAGAAGTTCCCCCACTTAGGGATTGGTGCCCAACGAATCTTAGGTCCGATAGTCGCTATTCCTTGTCTGAATGACTGATCATTTCCTCCCCCAAAGACCGCAAAGGAAGAGGAAGGATAGTCTGCATTTAAGACGCTTCTATATCTGACTTCCACCCCTGCATTAAAATAATCTGATACTCCGTAGATAGACGTAACAAAGGTAGTGAAGAAGGTAGAACGATTGCTGAGTTCCCCTCCGCTACGCGTAACCTGAGAATATAGGTTATTAAAAATCTTGGTTTCAATGGTTCCCTTTGGAATAGTAGAGGACACTACATACCTGATAGAGTTGTTAGCTCCTCCTGACGTAATGGGACCCCCACTGCTAGTACCAGCAGCTGAACCGGCAGCTGTTTGAGAATCATTTATGCTCCAGTCATAGGGATAGTAGGAAACGCCTGCAGAGGCAGGGATCTGGGTATCTCTATACTGATTGATGTAGGTGATGATGTTAGCTTTACTTCCCCCAAAGTCCTGAGGATACCAAGAGAATATCTGAGAAAGACCCACTTCTTTTTTAGCTGCATTTAGCCTGATAAAAGCAGGATCATTCAGTGCCAGTCTGGTTTGTCTATCCAGTTGCTGATCAAGACTTTCAGGTACATAGGCAAAATCTGTGATAGGAGGACAACCCAGGGCACCACACACAAGCACAAAGTGCAGACGTGGATCCGGGAAGTTGGGGAAGAGGATATCTTTCTCCAACTGGTTGAGGCTCACTCTGGCCCCGGCAACTATATAGTCTTTTCTATCAAAGAAGTTAGGAATATCCTGAACGGAGCTTAGGGGATAACCAGAAAGGGCGCCCTTTATCACCAGGAGGTTGTATGCGTTTATATAGAAGGCTTTTATAGAGGCCTCTCCCTGAGACAGGAGGGAGGTTTCCTCCACTTGCTTAATAAGGTCATCCAGCGCAGTGGTATTGGCCAGCCGGTCATACTTGACCTTTCCATCCGTTACATATGCCTTGAAAAAAGCATCTGACTTTGTGAAGAATGTCTCTAACTGCCCTTGTACAGCGGCAGGAAACATCATTAAGCAAAGCGTAGCTACTATAAAATAGTAAGAAGGTTTGTTGAGTCTATACATGTTAAGTTCCCTAAAGATAGAACAAACATCATCACTTTCTGGAGATCTATATGTCTCGTAGCTGTCTATTCTAGCAGATTCTTCTGACTTTTTCTTCCTTTTTCGAAACAGATCATTTCCAGAAGACTTATATTAAGAGATACACTTATTAAAT
>JBCBKZ010000367.1:0-5772 GCA_038520955.1 Bacteroidota bacterium
ATACTTGGAATTGGTGGATAATTTCAATCTGCTTGGTTCATCTGATCTCATTCCAAGTGCTGTATGCCAATATTTAAACCCTTTTTCCCGGCTCATGTAGGAAACTATAGGATTCATTTTCAACTCTCTGGTACAGATTGGGCCATTGTTATTAGGTATGGTAAACTTTTCTATCAGATCATCAAATGGCCCCTTCTCCTTCGTCCTTTTGGCAGTATTATAGTTTACTATCTTATGCCTGGTTCCTTTGCCTTTAATTGGGTTAATGAGGGCTTCAATCCATACTACTCCCAAATCCCATTCTTTGTCACATCTATGAACAAAATCCAGTGTTTCGTCCCTCTCTTTTCCGGTATTAGCAAAAACGAATATGCATTTTTCAGGGTATCTCTCCTTCATGTACTTAGCTAAGAAAGCGGAAGATCTCCCACCAGAAAAAGAGACTAAAATTATATCAGGATTTTTCATGATTTATGAATTAGTGGTACTTAAAAAACAGGATGGAGAGGAAAATTTTCCTCTCCCCTACTTACCTGGTCGTTCTATTGGTTTCCCATGTTCCGAAAGAGGTAAATCAACTCTATCTCTTTAGGGCTTAGATGGGTTCCTGGAGTCGTTCTCTTTCTGCTCTTGGCCTGGGGCTTAGCCTTGGGCCTGGTTCTTTTCCGGGGCTTCTTTTTTCCTGGAAGAAAGTAAAGGCAACATATAATGGCTCCTATTATGGCTAAAACTGGTTCCGGTATATTCATATCAATGATTTTTAAATGAGGGGATAGGAAAATTTTCCCATCCCCTACAGATCTACTGATTGTTAGGAATATCCGGTTCTGGAATTCTAGATCTCGCCTCCCTATTTCTACGGGTAATGGCCAGCTGTAAATGAGTACTATATGCCTTGTGTAAATCTGGATAAACCGTCTTTACATGCTCTCTAATATCCAGGTCATTCACATTACCTGTTTTTTCATAAGCAGCCTTTGACATTTTGATGAATCTCTCAAGCTCAGTTGTACTTCCCATTCCTATGTAGGTCTGCTTAGAGCTATTGTTAATATTGGCCTCATTCTTAGTGGCAGTCTTTTTTGCATAAGCTAAAAGATTGTTCTGCCAGGTGATCAGTGTTAAAGGGTCTGGTTGATAACTTCCCTGCGCTACCGTTTCTCCTACAGAGAGAAGAAACACTATGATGATGATGATATATTTATTCATTTGAATCATTGTTAAATAGATCTATTGTCTGTTGTAAAGCCTGGAGATTGTCTCTCTCCAGGTTTTGATTTCTGACTTGCATGTATTCGGCCTTTCCTTCCTTTGTAAGAAGGTTTAGGCTGGATCGAACGCCACTGGTTAGAATTTTGCTAGTGAGTCCATTAGTGAGGTGTTTACTAGCAATATCCCTTTGCATCTGACCAGTAGACTTTTTGAACTTGAATTCCATGTATTCAATGTTATCTCCCCTACCCTATTTCAATTTGGGTAGATAGGCTTCCCTTCTCATTTTCCAGTCCATCATATCCCAAGTACTTTTTGGCTTAGGCTTATTGATTTTTTGCTCTATAACCTTTAAGTCATGTATGAGCGTTTTTCGGGGTTCCTCCGGGGCTTCAATCCACCAATAAAGGGTTAGGCCCATAAGGATTATGATTAATAATTTTCTCATGATTTTATCTTGATTTTCTTATGGGCAGATCGGTCATTTCCAGGTACTTCTTGACGGTTTTCCTACTCCATCCGGTAGCATTTATTAGCTCCGTTTGTGTGGGATAATTCCCGGTAGATGAAAGGTTTTTATGCACCTTTATCAATTGCTGTATTTTCTTCCTTTGCGACCTGGTTACCTGGTAATTTTTCCCGGTATTATTGGGCGGCAAATCCTCGTAGAAATTGTTGGTAATTCCCGGTTGGGAATTCCCGCCTTTAGCGGGAGAATTTGCCCAATTTTTCCCGGTTTCCGGGTCATTTTCCCCATGGTGACCTTGCCTATATCCCATGTGGGAATTCCCGGTATAATTCCCACTAGAATTATTATCCATTTTTCCCTGGATGTTTCCCGGATTTCCAGAAGGATTTCCTACCGGATTTCCAGGATAATTTCCTATTACAGGATTGGGGGAATTTCCCACAGAAGGGGAGGAGCTCCAATTTGGGGTGACATATCTACTTAGCCCATCTTGCGATACTTCTATCTTGCCATAGAGGGCTTCCTCTAGCATTAAAAATGACATAGAAGAAAGACAGGAGAAAATGAACATGATTAGGTAACAGCCACGTACAACCCATCCAAGTGTAAACTTGAATGAATCGTTCTGACCATTAGCAAAATCTAATTTTCCCTGGTAAGTCTCTAGAGCTAGAGCGATTTCATTATCTCTCAAATTTTTGAGGGTATCTATCCTTGCTTCTGCTGCCAACTTTTGGGCATTATGACCGTCAAATTCTGCTTGTGGATGATACTTAGTAGGGGCAAAGTATGTATCCCCTTTCCAGGTGTATATCTCCAGAATGTCAGATACAACTTTTTCCTCCTGGTCAATTAATCTTTGATACCTTTCCTCGATTGGGTCTGTAAGGTCTGAGGTTTTCACCTCGTTCATAGCCTTTAATCCCGATGCCTCATAGCTATAATTTACCGTCCCGTCCATGTTGTGTATGTAGTCCACAAACCCAACGGCTAGGACTGCTATCAATGAGACAAAGGCTATTTCCTGGGTAATTCTACTGATCCCATATCTCCATTTTTCCATGGAAAAATCAGAAAGAACTTTCTGGATGATAAACATGAAAAGTCCTATCACTAAGGATATAGCAAATCCAGACCACCAGCTTTTAGCAATAACAGCATAGGAATTAAGGGAAATATTCACCGTGAAGATGGTCACTCCAATTCCTGATATGGTGCTGATAAGCGCAGTCCAGATCTGTTTCTTGGCTCCAGGGCTTTCAGCTATTTTCTCATTTCCCCTTATTGCCTGGAAAATGATGTAAACTGATTGAAACATTTCTCAATGACTTAAAGGGTTAGACTTATCTGCCAGCGATTCAGGATTGACCGTTATGGTCTTTTTCAGTTCCCATAAAGCCCTGTAATAGATCCCGGCTCTACGTTCTGCAGGAATGGCGTGCTTTGATTTTGTAAAATCTTCAAACTCCCTCATTCGGGTAGGGGCGTAGTTCTTTACGTATTCAAGAAGTTCTACTTCTTTCTGATTGGCTGTATTCTCTGGAGAATGTACTGCCACGATGAAAGCCACCAACAATAATGCGGCTAATCTTAATAATAGCTTCATTTCAGCATTGATTAATTGATTGTCAGGTAATTAGTTTAAGTCTTTTGCTTGATGTATATTTCAACTTCAGCATTGAAACCCTCTCCGAAAGGCTGGTACCAATTGCCCGGTAGGAGGGGGTCTTTTCTTGGTCGTTTCGTAGCTATGTATGCTTAGGCAGCAAGTGCCTAAATTCTGTTGGGTACGGTTCTGTATAAGTTGGTAGATTTAGTCTACCATGTTGACCGGGTATATCATCTATCTCATCAATAAGTCCTTCAGAAACAGATACATTAGACAGTATATGAGGCTGTATTTGCATGAGTAAATCCCTAATAGTGTTCAGAAGGTTCATGTTTGCCTCAATACTTTGATCAACTGGATAGAAGAGAAGGGAGATTTCGAGTGCCCTTGCTTCGTTGTACTCCAATTTAAATTCAACCTTGGCAGGACTTTTCCCTGCAAATCTCCCAAGCTTTCCAGCTAGCTTTTCCCTAAGAGAAAGAATAGAATTCAGGGTAGGGGTAAGGGGTTTTTCATCTCTATCTTCTATTGTTAGAAGGGCATTTAATAGAATCAAGAGACCTGATTTGCTGGTTTCAATTCTGATTTTTTCCATTGGTAAAGCTTTGTTTCTTGAGGTTTATTCCAGATCTGTATTTCTTTGGCTTTTCCTCCTTGGATATATTTCTGAGCTAGATTTTTGAATCTCGATAGATAGTACTGATAGGACTTATCATCGTAGTATTCATTTTTCAGTTGAGTGATCCGATTTTGATCTTGTCCTGGTTCCAGTTCCCATAGAACCCATATTTTCACCCACTTTTTGGGGCTTGGTTGTCTTGATACCATTGATCTATCATGTTTGAGTAATTGCGTCTGATACCGCTTGCTGAGAGGATTCCAAACCCTCCTGATTCATGCCGCCAGAATTTGGCGTTTTCTGTTTCTGACTCCAGGAGCCAGATAATGACTTTTCCGATTTCCTCCAGGGACTTGTGATCCCGGGTGACCATGGTTCTGAATGTTTTGGCCCATGAGTCAACCTTTGCCTTTTTCAATCGCTGGTTGGTAGGATGGAGGGCACATAGCCTGAATTTGAGCCTGTAGGCGAATTCATGGAAATAGCTCAATTTCCTGTCCTCTTCATCCTGAATACCTTGCTGCCTGGCTTTCAGCTTATCAGGCTTTTCAGCCTGTTTCATGAGTTCTCCAGTGTGGAGATAGGCTTGATAATATCTTTTGTATGCACCTACGATGTTATACTCGTAGGTTTTATCAAACCACCTAGAGGGTAACTGGGCATATATGTCTGCACCACTTTGAATCCTGCCACCAATGTGATCTATGGTCTTATGCAGCTTAATGACATAATCGGTCAGTGCATCACCAGATAGGTGAGAGATAAGCTGATATGCCTTGATTACGGCTCTTTTCTGCTCTGAGGGCAAGATTACCCTACCCATGGCTAGGGCGATTGTGGCTACATATGCCTGTACCAGGCCTATGGCACTAGCTAAATGCTCCTTTCCTGCCATTTGAAGCTGGAATAAATCGGTTTTTCGAGCTTCTAGATTAATCTCGTTTGGATTAATTCCACTTTCCAGGGGGGTAGGGGTATTGCTACTGAGATTATCAGCTTGCTCAGTCAGTTGGGCACCTAGTTTCTCTCTCAGCTTGTCAGCTAAGCGGAATTTTTCCGAGCTTTTTGAATTTTCGCGCAGAATTCTCCCTTGTGGCTCTTGACCATCAAATTTGATTTCTACTCCTTGTTTGTGTTCAAGTAAAGTTCCAGAAAGTAGACAGCCGTCCGAACTATGTGAGGACACCTTATCACTCATTTCTTTATTTCTAAGTTCAAGCTTAGGGCTAGAACATGGACTTTTTGTCCACTCTAAGAGGGGGAAGAGTGGGGGGGCAGGGGCTTCTGATCCGGGGAAAGACTCGATGAATTGGAACTTCTTTCCGGGTATTTTCAAGTCCTTGAGTAGGTGAGGATTTATTAGAAGTTCAAAGTTTCTTTTCTGCCCAAAAAACCGCTTTTCAGGGGAAATTCCGAGGGGAAAATTCTTGGGAAAAACCTCGATTTTTCGTATCTTACAGTAGTTCTTGACGCATTGCGTCCCTACCAAAAAGCGACCATAGGATAGCTTCAAAATATGCCTGTGCCCGGTCTTTCCTGACCGCTTAAATTCCTGACTTTGTAAACGATTGGTTGAGACTATGTTGGTAATTACTGGCTGGTCTTTCTGCTGATCCCACCAGGCGCGTAAGAGGTTATGCATGGTCAGGAGTTCATTCTCTTTAATCCTCCTGGAATCACTCTGAGCAACGGCTATGATTGAAGAATCTAATCCCTGTACTCTCTTTTCATGCCGAGTAGGAAAAAGCTGGTTGTGAGCCTTGGCGTGTTTACGCATTCTTTTGTAGAGTTCTCTAAGAACCATAGTTGATTGAACCTTTTAGGGAAGAAGGGACCACTGAGTAAGTTCAGCGGTTCCCTAGT
>JBCBKZ010000368.1:0-5762 GCA_038520955.1 Bacteroidota bacterium
CTTGATGATTGATTCACTTAGAAGGACTCTTCCTAATATTAGCCCTCGCCATCACTAAGGTATTTAACAAGAAGAAAATTATCTTCAATCTCCCTCGGTCTTTTCTTTATCCAGCAATCTATCCTCCCTCACTACATAAACTATCCCGCAAAAAGAAACCAATACGGTAGTCAGGTAGAATAGCAGACTGACAGCTACGGCCACATCCGAGGCTAATCCTAGAGATTCTGCCCCGAATAGAAAGACGATTTCTCGTGAGCCCAATCCCCCAATGGTGAAGGGAATAACTGCTACTATGGAGGAAAGCAGAAAGATGAACTCATACTCCATAAGTTGGCTGTCTATCTCTAAACTGAGCAAGAGAAAGAAAATACAGACCATCTGAGATAGCTGTACCAGCAGAGAGAGAAAAGAAGTGTAGGCAAAGACTGGTATGTACCTGGGAAAGAACTGTCTGGTTACCAAAAAGTACACCGGATACATCAAGATCAGTCCTGCCAAGACCAGCGGAAGCTTATAGGGAAACTCGAAAGCTACAGCCAGGAAACTCAACATAGCCAAAAAGGCCAGGGCAGAAAGTCCGTTGATTCTATCTAGTAGCAGACTCCAAATGGTGGATTTGACCTCACTCTCATATTGCCTATTCAGCCAATAGACCTTATAGCCGTCTCCTCCTATGCCACCAGGGAGGAAGAGATTATAGAACATACCCAGCAGATAGAGCTTCAGGTTGGTGAGATGGTTGAGAGGAAGCTGATGTATCTTCAGGAAGGAAAACAGCCTGATAGCGGCTATTAGCTTAGACAGGGCAAAGAATACCAGTCCAAGCAGAATATAAGCTGGATTAGCCGTTTGGATGACCTCCCAGACTTCCTGCCAATTGATTTTTTGGAAGACAAAGTAAATGGCGAGACCACTTACCAGAATTTTGAGTGCTGGTTTAAGAAACTTTTTCATCTACGCTGCTTCCTCCCACGTAAATTTCTCTTACCTGATAGGCCTTCTTATTCTGAGACTCATAGTAGGTACGCATCAGCACTTCTATGACCAGGCCTATGGTAATGAGCTGGATCCCCCCTATGGTAAGCATCAAGCCTAGGGTCAGCAGGGGTCTACCACCGATATCCTCACCCAGTATCTTGAGAAAGACCAGATACGTATTGATGAGCATCCCCAGAGAGAAGACAATGAATCCTCCCAAACCTAATATATGCATGGGCTTTTGTAGGTACTTCTGTAGGAAGAGAATCAGGATAAGATCACTGATGACCTTGAAGGTTCTGTTGATGCCGTATTTAGACTCCCCGAATTGGCGGGCGTGGTGCTTTACGTCTACCTGTGTGATTCTCGCACCTTGCAGCTTAGCTAATACTGGAATGAAGCGGTGGAGCTCTCCGTATAAGCCCAGGTTCTTGGCTATGTCTCGCTTGAAGATCTTTAGGGTACAACCATAGTCCTTAATATGAACACCGGTGAGCTTGCGGATCATGGCATTGGCCAGCTTGGAAGGAATTTTACGCAGAAACATCCCATCCTTACGGTTAGCTCTGTTCCCTGCTATCATATCCCAAGGCTCATTCTCTATTTTCTCCAGTAGCATAGGGATGTCAGCTGGATCATTTTGGAGATCACCATCCAGGGTTACGACATATTCTCCATCACTATAATCTATGCCTGCCGCCATAGCCGTACTCTGTCCCACGTTCTGGCGCAGTTCTATCAGCTTAACCCTGTCGTCAGCATATTTTCTGATCTCGCTCAGGGTTCCATCTGTACTTCCATCATCCACCAAAACGACTTCATAGTCTATTCCCTTTAATGCATCAGAGATTTTGTGCAGTAAAGGTTTTATGTTCTCCTCTTCATTCAGGAGGGTGATGACCAATGATATTTTTCTCACTATTCTGAACTATGGTTGAACTTGACCAGGTTTACGGGCGTCCTATTATGCATGGTTTCAAATTCGTAAAAGAGCTCATACGACTTGCCTTCCAGTTGCTGATCGGTACAAATGTAAAAGGTATTCGGTTCTATGGTGGTACTTTTGGGTAATATTTTTTCTCTGTCCCGGCTGATGTAGTAGGTCAGGTCGTGGTTAAAGGTATAGCCGTCCATGACATAGAGGGGTTCATCCCCAGTGATCTTAGCCACTTCTATTCCGTATGCGCGGTATTGGGAGATTTCTCCCGTGATGGCTCTGTGCATGAGTATGTACCAGTTAAACCCAAGCCTCACCCAAAGGAGAATCAGCACAAAAATGATCATTCTCTGCTTGGGAAGCTTCACATATAAGAAGACACTACTAGCTATTAGGACAAACAGAACCACCATCTTCAGATTGGCGTAGGGTAGATCTGAGATCACCTCAATCTGATCCACAGTATCCAGCAGGGTAGTGCTGGCCTTGATGTTTTTCAGGAAAGGAATGGCCCATACCGCTACCCCTACTACTACGGCTCCAAATAGAAATAGTCCTTCCAAAATCTTTTTGCCCTTTTTCATCTGGTCACCAAACTCAAAATAGGCTACTGCCATGAGCATGAAGATGAGGGGATGAAGCATGAATAGGTAGCGCGTATGCGTATCAGGAGAAAGCCAGTAAATGATGATATTGGTGAAAGTGATCCACACGCAGTAAGTGAGAAAGGGGGTATTCTTTACTTTTTGCCAGAATGCTTTTTGAAAGCAGAAAATGACTAATAGGGACCAAGGCAGCACATGCATAAGTGCCTCAAAAGGGAAGGTGAAAATATGGATGATGGTATCCCACTGAGATTTCTCTATCATGGTCCTTTTGCTGGACTCAGTCCACAAGGTGACAAAATAGGTTTCCAGAGAATTGTACCCACTATATGCCCAGAAGTACAAGCCTACAAGTCCAAGGAATAGGAAACCAGATACGATGTGTTGTATGCTGAAAAGCTTCCAGAAATTCTTTCGGTAGCTGAAAATGGTTAGCAGGGTAATTCCCTGAAAGACGATGGAAGGAAGTCCCTTGCTCAGAAAGGTGATGGCTGTAATCAGATAAGAACACAGAAACAGCATCCACCAATTCTCCTTTTCATAGAAGTGGTAGATCAGCATGAAATTCAGAAAGGTCAGCCAGGAATAGAAGATATCTATGTGTCCTATCATGGAAGAGAGAATGAGCATTCTCCCACAGGTAAGAAACATGAAGGCTGTCAGTGCGGCGGCTTTCCACCCTATATGGGTTTTCATGATGCGGTAAATACTCCATCCATAAAGGAAGAGGGAAAGAACCGCAGGTAGCCGTACCATCCACTCTGATGTGTCTCCACTGGCAGAAAAGAAGCATATCAGAATCCAGTTATAAAGGGGCGGCTTATTATAATAGAAGTCCCCAAAGATGGTGGGCGTAACATAATTTCCGGAGAACATCATCTCTAGTGCTACCAATGCACGCGTAGGCTCGTCCATGGCTATGGCCCCCTTTCCAAGGTTTAGCAGATATATGGGAACCAGCAGAACAGCCGCAGCTACGTAGAGTACGTATTCATTCTCTTCCAGATAAGAAAGCAGTCTCTTCATAAGGTGCCAAAACTACTATTTTTTCCTGTAAGAGAAGCCAGGGAGCTAACTGCTTCTCACGAGTGAAATAATGGATTCTGGAAATAGCTAAACACCTAATTGAAGTGTTCCTGAATCCAAAATGAATCTCTTAGCTGTTATATAGTGAGGAGCTTTCATTGAGAGAATCGACTGAAATAGTGTAAGTTGACTACTTAACTAGCATAGATACATTCAGGGATGAGTCTGCGAAAACGCACCTCTGCCAAAGCAAAGGCAAAATCCCAAGCTTCTGTACATATCATCTGGGTAGGAAGGATGCTGTTACTGGTCTTGGTAGCATACTTTTTCAGCCTGGCCGTAGTTCCCCCCAAGTCAAAGATCCCTCCAACAAAATGTACGGAATGTACATACGTCATTAGCGATTCCAGTTCTGCTGAATTCAAACTGGAAGGAGGGGAGAAGATATGCATACGTGAAGGGGGCTATTTCTCGGGTCGTATCCTTAGGTGGCAGGGGGAAGAGGCTTGCCATATCTGTAATGAGGGACGCCTGCAGCCTGCAGAACTCAACCTGGAATCTGGGATTACTTATATAGACAATTACAGGCAAGCTACCTTTCATAGAATAGCCGCGAATTCTCCCAGCTTAAGTTTACTATTTCACAATTATCCAGAGGGGGAAGTCAGGGTAGACGAACTAAGACTAAGTGGATCTTCTCATATCCTGAGAAATGAGGGGAAGCTAATGATCGGAGACCTTACCCTTAAGAATCGGTCAAACCTTGAGAATGCTTCCAGGGGTGACGTGGAAGTGCTTTTCCAGACCAGCATGGATGCAGCCAGTTGGGAGAATAAAGGAGACCTGATTTTTGGAGAAGAAGTATCTATGGGAGGAGAAAGCAGTTTTAGCAATAGCGGGAAGGTATATTCTCAGTCAGTATGGAAGCAGGACGGAGGTAAGCTCATTAATGAGGGCTTATTTCGAGGCCAATCTCTGGTGAAACTGGACGGAGGGGCAGAGTGGAGTCTTCCAGGAGAAATGCTTTTGTATGGAGGCTTGGAGGTGAAAAGGGGTAAGCTGGGGAGTATTCATAAGCTATACATAGCAGATTCCCTGGTAGTAGGAGATACTGCTATCTGGGAATTGGAATCACAACTGTTGTATTCCGGGAAGCAGGTAAAAGGGAATATTCTTCTTAATGTGGCTACGGAGCGCACCCGACCTTCTGTATGGCTACGGTCGCCCTCTGTGGGACGCCATTTCAGAGAAATGGCAGGAGCCAGCTTTAGGTTCTACTTTGGACCTGAGAGAGACATCCAAGAGGAGCTCTTTCCCTTAAAACTGACTATTCTCCCACACATCAGAAGGTTATCGGCTCAGATCCAATTGCCTGAGTCCCTTCCCCGTGAAAGTATATTGAGCCTGAAAAGATTTGTGGAGAATCCTTATAAGCCTGATTACAAACAGGTGCTGACACGGGATGCTTTTGGGAAAAGTGTATACCATTGGCAAAGTGATTCTCTAGTAGAAGGCATACAGAGCTTCCAGGTGGAGCTAAATCGTCAGGGAGGCCCTCCTATGTTCTCAGAGAAGATCTCTGTACTACATGTTAAGAATCAGGCCACCGCCTGTTGGGAGTATTTACCCTCCAGAGGGCTGCTAAAGCTAGTTTGGTTCTCTTCCATGGAGTTTCAGGCAGAATGGGTGTTCTATGATGAGAACTATCAAATATTAGGTAGAGAAGAAGCGGAGCTTCATAAGGGTATGAATGAGCTAAGCCTGAGTCTGAAAGCGCTCGGTAGCCAGCCAGCCTATCTCAGGTTGGAGGCTGCTGATGCCCATGTATTCTATCCTTTCATACCTATTCAATAGCCTAAAAAGGAATAAAAAAAAGCAGGACGTCAAATGACTTCCTGCTTTTTTTTGGGGGATTAACGGTGGCTGTAAAAAAATTAGGGGACTCAATCCGCCTGGCGGAGAGTCAACCCTAACCCCTAGCTTCTGTATCTGGCGTAATGCCTATGAATCAAAAGTAGGGGGTAGGCGGGAATTTATAAACTGCCCAATGAGGCAAACATATCATTTGATAGATTCGCCTGACATTCGTAAAAGTATTCTTGACTAGCCGGTCTGGTATTTAAGAATATTACCCTGTCAATTAGCCATTTAGGGTAAATGTTTTTGGAAATACTAGATTAGTTAGCTACTCTGATTAGCGTAATAAATACTAA
>JBCBKZ010000369.1:0-5744 GCA_038520955.1 Bacteroidota bacterium
ATTTACTTGAATACTCATGATGATCTCCGTTTAATAGGGAGTGCTAACACTCTACTATTCTCAATATACGGAAATGATTATCTTTTGGCTATTCTGAAGTATATATGTTCCCTTTCTTTTAGTACCGGATAGAACAGTTTTACCTTCTCAAATACGCTACAAATTTCTCTAAAGATCTACCTCTGTGAGAGATGCGGTTTTTCTCGGCTGAGTCCATTTGGGCAAAGGAAATGTCATAGCCCTCTGGCTGAAAGATGGGATCATAGCCAAATCCGCCGGTACCTGTTTTCTCCATAAGGATACTCCCCTCCACTACTCCGTCAAAGTTTTCTTCCGTTTCTCCATCTACATAAGCGATCACCGCTTTAAATCTGGCAGCTCTGTTCACCTCATCTCCTAATTCTCCCAGTACTTTCTGGATGTTATCCTCATGTGTACAACCGGGCCCTCCATAACGGGCAGAATATACTCCAGGCCTTCCATCGAGCGCGTCTATGATCAAGCCTGAATCATCTGCAAAGCAGGGGATACCAGCAGCTTTATGAAAAGCTCTTGCTTTCAGGAAAGCATTGCCCACAAAGGTAGTTTCAGTTTCTTCCACATCCATGTCGAGTCCCAAGTCCCCAAGAGAAACGATCTCTATTCCCTCAGGCATAATGGCCCGAATTTCTTCCAGCTTATGAGGGTTATTGGTACCAAATAGCAGTTTCATGGATGTAATAGAAATTGGGCTTGTCGGAGTAGCTCTACCGTATTCTCCTGATGGTCTTCTCCTGTGAGAATATGGGTCAGGGTACTCGCGAAAAAGAGATCCTTATCCTTCCAGGTATAGGAAGAAGGTAAGTCTGTTTGAGAGAATGTCCCAAAGAAGACTACCTGATTTACAGGCACATTAGAAAGATCGAATTGGGCAGCTTGTTGCTGAATGATCCCAAAGCCTATCTCACTTAGAGAAATACCTGCCTGAAGTACATAGCTCTTAAGGCTGGCAGTCAGGTTTTTATTGGTGAACTCTTTCTCAAGTAGGACAAAGGCAATCTTAGCTTCTGCCTTCAGTTTCCAAATGATGGATTCTCCCTGACTGAAGATAGCGCCATCAAGCAAAGGCTCTGGGGGAGCTTTCTTTTCGACTATTTCTGCTTCGGTCTTAGTTTCAGCTACTTCTTCTACTTCCTGGACGGGAGCATCATCAGGTACTATGTACCACCATTCTCCGTAGAGTTTTCTGACATCTTCCCGGGATAGGTCCATTATCTGGCCCCCCAGTTATTGGCATATTCTAGCTGGGTGTATTTGAAGGCCTCTTTGGGTGGCTTGTATGACACTTTAATGTCTTTCAAAGCCTCGAACTCTTCCTGAAGCTTCATAAAGATTTGGGGATGCTTTGAGAATACTTCCAGTGCACCTAACTCATTGGCAATACCCATGGTCATCTTCCAACTGGGCAATACATCAAAGATATTCTCCAGGTTTCTCCAACGGTCTACTGCTACGGCGGCCTTATCTATCCGGCTCTTAGGTAGGCGCATCCACATCTCAGGCGTCATCTGCTTGATTTGCTTAGCCATCTTGCTTACCTGTGGGATATCCTTGAAGTTGATGTAAGTTCCTTCTCCTTCTATGGAAGTTGCGGCAGGTAATAGCCAATCAACCTTTTCAAAGGTAGACTGATACTGAGTAGCGTGAATGATGCTCTTAACTTTTGACAGAGAAAGACCTCCCTCAGCAAATAAAGAGTCATATTCCAATGAATATAGAACTGATGCTGAAGCAGCATCTAATTTCTTCTGCAATTCTTCCTGGCTAATAGCCGTAAATCCTAGCCACTCACATGCTTTGGTATTCGGAGCCTTATCGTCCTGCATGAGCCAGTCATCACCAGATCCTTTTTCTATTTGAGGAACATAGTAAACGGTATCTACATCAAGCTGAGAAGCGAGTTGCTTGATAGAAAAATTACTTTCCAGAGAAGCGAAGGGTGATCCTAGTAGTACTAACTTCCCTTGATTTTCCTGCAGAAGATCTGCCGCCTGCTTTAGCCCATCCTCAAAGTTGATAGGAATATCTCCCTTGATCTTCACACCGGAAACCCTATTCTCGTTATACCTATCTACGTTTAGACGGTAAGCATCAGGCATCCAGTATTCATTTACCTCCATATTCTTTCTGGGGGTAATTCTCATCACCTTATTATCTCTAATCCAGACATAGATATTGGTCCCAGTGGAGTCATTCATATCTATGGAAGGGCTGTAAGACATTTCCCATACCCTGGCTTTAAATCTGTGCTGTTTGGAGGTAAGGGCACCTACCGGACAGATATCAATGGTGTTCATGGAATACGGATCATCGAACTCTACTCCTGGAGGGGTTCCAGGACAGTTTTTATCTCCTCTTCCAACTATGGTCAGCTGATGCGTACCTGAAATCTCTTCCGTGAAGCGAGTACAACGTGTACAGTTGATACATCTCTCCTGATCCAGCACCACATTAGGCCCCAACTCCACTCTTTTCTCTTTATGCTGTTTCTGGACTTCAAAACGGGATCCCTCCGGTCCGTACTTAAAGGTCCATATCTGAAGCGGACATTCACCAGCCTGATCGCAAATGGGACAATCCAGCGGGTGATTGATCAACATGTATTCCAAGACGCCTTGCTGCGCCTTCTTGATGACCTCTGAAGATCTATGAGTCTTCACATACATACCATCCCTGATGGGCGTATTACAGGCAGTGTTGGGTTTTCTACCCCACTGAATGATAGGTTTCCCTTCATCATCAAACTGAAACTCTCCAGTTGCTCTATCCTTAGCCTGAAATCCTACCTCTACCAGACACATGCGGCAGTTAGTAGGGGTGCTCATAGCCGGGTGGTAGCAGAAATAAGGAATCTCTACTCCCTGATCGATCGCAAACTGTAATAAGGTATGTTTCCCTTCAAACTCTATATCCTGACCGTCGATCTTGATTATCGCCATTTGATAAATATTTCGCTTCGTATTTTAGCAGGTTAAAGATAGAGATAAATTTCTATTTTTCTGGCAAAATAGGAAGGGACAGAAAAGTAATCAGGAGGGGAAAAGCCGGAAGTTTTTACTTTCTTGTTCTCTTTATATTTTCACTGTATTCTAACTCGTTATCCCTTACATGCAGCTTCATGTAGTTTCATTTGACATTCCGCATCCGGCCAATTACGGAGGAGTGATTGATGTGTACTACAAATTAGTAGCTTTGGCGGCCAAAGGGGTTAAGATTCACCTACACTGTTTCTATGAAGACAGGGAAGCTGCCGCTGCTCTAAGGATATACTGTGAAGAGGTGTACTATTACCCCAGAAAGGGCAAACTCAGTGCCTTACCTCTCAAGCTCCCTTACATAGTAAACTCCAGAAGGTCCAAGGATCTTCTCAAAAGGCTTATCAATATGCCTTACCCTATTCTGTTTGAAGGGCTACATACCTGCTATTATCTGGCACACCCTGATCTGGCAAGAAGACTTAAGATGGTGAGGATGCATAATGTAGAATGGGATTACTATTTTCAGCTATCCACCCGGGAAACCTCATGGACCAAAAAGCAATACCTCCTTCTGGAATCTCAACGTCTACAGGAGTTTGAGGGTATACTCACTCACGCCCAGGATATTTTCACTATCTCCCCCGCTGATACAGAATACTTCAAGGAGAACTTCCAACGTGCTACTTACCTTCCTCCCTTCCATCCCAATGGAAACATTATTTCTATGGAAGGAAAAGGGAAATACTGCCTGTATCATGCGAAGCTATCTGTGGCAGAAAATCATGAAGCAGCCATGTTTCTCATTACGGAAGTTTTCTCCAACCTGAATATCCCCCTGATTATTGCTGGAAGCGAACCCTTACCAGAACTGATAGAACATATCAACCATCATGACCATATTACGCTAAACCACAATGCAGGAGAAGGAGAAATGCTGGACTTAATGCGGAATGCACATATACATGTATTGCCTACTTTCCAAGCCAGCGGAGCTAAGCTTAAACTCCTCAATGCCTTGTACACGGGAAGATTCTGTGTGGTTACGCCTGCCATGGTAGAAAATACTGGCCTGGAGCCCCTATGCCTGGTAGCAGACAGAGTGGATGATTTCAGATCTCTCATTAAGCAGCTGATAGATATCCCTTTCCCTGAACAGGAAATCCAGCGTAGGAAAGAGCTTTTGCTCACGACCTATGATAATGACTTGAATGCCCAAAAGATCTATGATTTGATCAATTAGTCAGATTATCTTTCCAGGAAATACAAGAGGTTATTTTCACTCCCAAACAACTAGAGAAGATATTACTTTCAATCAATGATGAGGAAAATCTCCTATTTCCTCCTGGCCTGTATCTTTTCTACTCAACTTTCTGCCCAGACTGACGAGATCAACATCTCCGCTTCATTTGCACAGTCTATAGCTTTAAGAATTACTTCCAATGCTAACATTACCTGGACGTTCGCTACTATAAGTGATTACAGTTCAGATAAAATGGCTGATAGCTATTTTGAAGTAGCTTCTAGTACGAACTTTAATGTGGATGTCTCGTTTACCACTTTTGCTAATGCAGAAGGAGATGAGTTAAATCTCAAGAACCTAAGCTATAGAGTAAGAGTCCCCGTTGCCAGGTCAGGTGAACAAGGAAGCCGGTGGGATTTTGGCCCAATTAATACATCCAATAAGGGTGGAAAAAACGCTAAGGATCACTACAGTGGAGTACATTATGCCACCACTACGCCCAGAACCATAATCACTCCTGGTCCTGATGGAAACGCAGGAGCCTATGGCGAAAACGTTTTTTACCTGAGGTTAAGATTAGGGAATCCAACTCATTCTCGTGATCCAGCCATCAACCTTCCAATTCTTCTAGACCAAAATATTGCACCCGGAGTTTATACCTGTACGGTTACCCTGGAGGCGATTCCGGTAATATTGTAATGATTGACTACTGAATTATTGAATGAAATAGGATATCCCTACCATCTCCCAAGGTTGAAAAGAATTATCCATAAAAGTCATGAAGTATCTTATTTTCTCACTTGTTATCCTTAGTTTTTCCTTTACTGCTTATGCTCAGTCTGACGAGATTAATATCTCTGCCTCTTTTTCACAGTCCATTGCGCTAAGAGTAACTTCAGGTGCTAACCTGAACTTCACCTTCTCTACCTTAGAAGACTATCAAAAAGGGAAATATGGAATTAGTGCATTTGAGGTAGCTTCCAGCACTGATTTTAACATAGATATATCTTTCACACCTCTCGCAAATCCAAATGGAGATGAAATAGCCCTCAAAAATCTCACACATAGACTTTCTTTTCCTGTAGAAAGAATGACAGAAGAAGGAGCAAAGTGGAATTTTGGAACACCCAATACATCAAGGGGATCTTCCGTAGGTAATAATAACCATCACGGGCCGATAAGCTTTGCTACGACATCTCCCCGAACCATTTTGACTCCTGGGACCAACGGAAATGCAGGAAGCTATGAAGAAAATCAATTTAGGATAGTATTATGCCTGGGCCTCCCCTATCACACGAATGATCCTGCTATCAAACTACCAACTTTACTGGATCAAAATATCGCACCTGGAACTTATACCTGTACGGTTACCCTGGAAGCTATTCCGGTTATACTGTAGTGAGTGAATGTTGAATGTTGAATGTTGAATGTTGAATGTTGAATGTTGAATGTTGAATGTTGAATGTTGAATGTTGAATGTTGAATGT
>JBCBKZ010000036.1:0-15691 GCA_038520955.1 Bacteroidota bacterium
TAGGCGGAATGGTACCGGTAGGCTGTACAGAAGAGATAAACTGGTCTATGAGGGAGAATATCAGAATGACATCATCTCCGGCTATGGGATTAGGTATTACACCAATGGAGATAAGTATGAGGGAAATTTCCTGAAGGGGAAGAGAGATGGGCGAGGGAGCTTGTTCTTTAATAATGGGGATAAATATTCAGGAGAATTTGAAAATGATAAGCTGGAGGGGAAAGGGGTATACCAGTCTAAGGAATACCGTTATGAGGGAGAGTACTCTCGAAGTGAAAGATCTGGTAGAGGCACCATCTTCTTTTCTAATGGAAACAGGTTTGAAGGAAATTTTGCGAAAGGCCTCCCTAATGGTTCCGGCTACTTCTACAGAAAGAAGAAGAACAAGGAAGAATTTATAAAGCGTTACCATGAATATCAGGATGGAAAACTCATCCTGGACAAGGGCGGGAATTACCAACCGAACTAATCCTTAACACGCACTTATGCAGGACATGCTGGTTAAGCTCTATGACTTGCCTGATTATTCTCCGGATGAACAGAAACTGGCAGAGGAGGGAATCATATGTCGCAGACCACTGGCACCGGAAAAGCATGTACTTACTGATTGGGTATCAGCACACTTCAGTCCCCTCTGGGAAAGTGAGTGTGAAGTGGCCTTCGGTCATCAACCTGCCTCTGTATTTTGGGCCATACGAGATCAGGAAATCCTGGGATTTGCCTGCTACCACACCACCGCCAAAAACTTCTTTGGCCCTACAGGCGTCCATCCGTCAGCCAGAGGTAAAGGACTAGGGAAAATTCTATTATGGAAAGCCCTGGCTGCCCTTAAAGAGGAAGGGTATGGATATGCGATCATAGGAGGAGTAGGACCTGCTGCCTTTTATGAGAAACACGTAGGAGCCACGTTAATTGCCGGATCAGACCCAGGCATTTATAAGGGATTGGTAAAAAAATCCTAACTTCCTTCTATACCATTGCATTTATGTCAACCCCAAAGAAAAGCGTTCACCCACTTAGTTGGATCCCTACCCTTTATTTCACAGAAGGCCTCCCTTATGTAATCGTGATGTCTCTTTCAGTCATCATGTACAAGCGGCTGGAGCTATCCAATACGGATATCGCCTTATATACCAGTTGGCTATACCTGCCTTGGGTGATCAAACCCTTTTGGAGTCCCTTTGTAGACATTCTGAAAACCAAGCGCTTCTGGATTGTCAGTATGCAGTTACTTATAGGCGGAGGATTAGCAGCTGTTGCCTTTTCTTTACCTACCGATAGTTTCGTCCAATATTCGCTGGCTGCTTTTTGGCTACTGGCATTTAGTTCTGCTACCCATGATGTGGCCGCAGATGGATTTTATCTACTGGCGCTCAGAGAAGACCAACAAGCATTCTTTGTTGGATTCAGAAGTACCTTCTACCGGGCGGCCATGATTACAGGCCAGGGATTGATTGTTGTACTTGCCGGAAAACTGGAAAGCAGTATGGGAGATATCCCTGCTGCATGGAACATTACCTTTCTGGTGTTGACAGGAATCATGGTGATTATGGGACTCTATCATTGGTTACGTCTTCCCAAAGTAGAAGATGAGCCCTCCGAAAAGCCTAATCAGCAGGCGCTGATAAAAGAGTTTTGGGATACCATCAGGACATTCTTTGATAAGAAAGAGATAGGGCTCATTCTGGCCTTCCTTCTTCTTTACAGATTAGGAGAATCACAGCTAGTTAAGCTTGCCTCCCCCTTCCTACTTGATGATAGAGGAGTAGGAGGTCTGGGACTCGCAACTGAAGATGTAGGCTATATATACGGAACCATTGGGGTGGCAGGCCTCATCATTGGGGGTGTAGTAGGAGGAATCCTGGTTTCCCGCGATGGACTAAAGCATTGGCTGTGGTGGATGATACTAGCCATTAACCTGCCTAATGCAGTCTACATTCTCCTCTCATTCATTCAACCTACCAACTTTCTCTTCATCAGTGCCTGTGTAGCGGTAGAGCAGCTAGGCTATGGCTTTGGCTTTACAGCCTTTATGATGTATACCATTTATATCTCTCGCGGAAACTTCCAAACAGCCCACTATGCTTTTGCTACGGGTTTCATGGCCTTGGGAATGATGATCCCGGGTATGGTCAGTGGCTGGATACAGGAACAATTAGGCTATACTAACTTCTTCATTTGGGTCTTAATAGCTACCATTCCTTCCTTTATAGTGGCTAGCAGAGTGAATATAGATCCTGAATTCGGTAAAAAGGGAGTAGAAAAATAGGGTAAAATTTTTTGCACTATTTTCTTAATGTATAGGGATTACTAGGTGTATTTTTTACTCTCAGCTCTACCATTCCTCTATCGAGAATATATGGAATTGATCATATTTTCGACGAGTAGCTTTCAATAATCCGAATCTCTTACTAATATGCTGGTTCTCAGTAAGTATGTATCTTGCTGTCAGTTACTTGACATTATTTTCCTTTGTAGAAACAACATGTATGTAAATATTCATATTTAACATACTTTTTATTGAAGCCTTAATTTCTAAGTATATTTTTAGTTAACCTAAGCCTTTGTTAAAGATTTGTTAATTGTTAAATAAATCAGTTCTTTTATCACGCGTGTGTTCGATATGAGCACTATTACCAAACTGTCAACTTTAAAGCCAATTTAATGAAACGATTGTTACTCTTCGTTGCAGTCGGAATGCTGTCTGTCTCTAGCTTGCTAGCACAGTATACAGTATCCGGAACTGTGACTGACGGTTCATCTGGAGATGCGCTGGTTGGTGTTACTGTCCTTATTAAAGGGACTACCGCCGGAGCCATTTCGGATGAAAATGGAAGGTACTCAGTGGAAGTAGCTTCAAGATCCGACTCTCTACAATTCTCTTACCTAGGATTCGAAACACTTGTAGAAGGAATCAACGGAAGAAGTACCGTGAATGTGGGAATGACTTCAAGCAGTGTAGCACTGGATGAGGTTGTAATTACCGCATTAGGTATAGAAACGCTTTCCGATAACTACGGTTCCACCAGTTCCAAAATTGATGGAGCACCAGTAATTAGTTCTGGTGAGACTGGTGTACTTAACGGTATGCAAGGGAAAGCCGCCGGTGTAAGAATTACCCGTAGAACTGGTGACCCGGGTGCTGGATCCTACATCCAGATTCGTGGTCAAAGTACAATTACCGGTTCTTCTCAGCCACTTGTAGTATTAGATGGTATTCCTATCAGTAACTCTGAGATCGCAGGATCACAGGGAGCTACTGCAGGGGTAACTCAGCAGTCTCGTTTGAATGACATTAATCCTGATGATATTGAGTCTATCCAGATTCTTAAAGGTGCTGCTGCCGCTGCACTATGGGGTTCACGTGCTGCAAACGGGGTAATCCTGATTAGAACCAAGTCTGGAAACTCTGGTGGAAAAGTAAACATCAGCTTCCGTTCTACTCTTTCTATTGACGAAATCACTATTAAGCAGCCTCTTCAAACTAAGTTTGGACAGGGATCTAGTGGTGTATTTAGCCCTACAGCTTCTCAGTCTTGGGGTGATAAAATCTCTGATAGAAGCGGTGGTGCTGACGTATTTGACCTAAGCGGTCAGTTCTTCGAAGCTGAAAACGGAACTCGTTACTATCCTATTCTGGAGAAAAACTCTACAGACATTTTTACTGATGATAACTTTGACCAAATCTTTGGTAATGGTTTCTTCATTGATAACAACCTGAGCTTTAGTGGTGGTAACGACAAGTCTACCTTCTTCTTCTCTCTGGCTGACCTTTACCAGGAAGGTATTGCAAAAGCTAGTTCTGACTACAGAAGAAGTTCTGCTCGTCTGAACATCAACCACAATTTTGCTTCTTGGTTGAAAGTGTCTGCTAAGTCTACTTACATCCACATCGATTCTGACCGTACTCAGCAGAGTTCTAACCTGAATGGTATCTACCTGGGTCTGCTACGTACGCCTCCAGACTTTGATATCACTGATTACAAAGGAGATTACTTCTCAAGTGAAACTGCTGCCCCTGTAAGAAACAGACAGCGTTCATACAGAAGATACCTGGCGAACAATCCTAACCCGATTTATAACAACGCCAACTGGACTATTAATGAACTGATCAACAGTTCTGTTGTAGACAGATTTATTACTAGTGCAGAAATGCAGATTCTTCCTACTGACTGGTTGACGCTGACTGCAAGAGGTGGTGTTGACTTCTACCAGGACTTCAGAAAAACCAAATTCCCTGTACACTCTGCTGGTGCTAACTCTGTAGGTAACTATACTGAGGAGCTTATCAGAGAAAGAGAGTACAACATGGATGTATTTGCCAGGGTGTACAAAGATATCACTCCTGATATCAACTTTAACTTCATCACTGGTTTTAACATCAATGATAGAAAGTACCTGAGATTAGGTTCTCAAATGCAGAACTTCATCCTTCAGTTTGGTCCTGATGACTTCTCAAATGCACTTCCTGAAAACGTAACTGCCATCGACTTTGAAAGTACTCGTCGTACTGCCAGATGGTATAACACTATGAACATTGGATTCAAAGACATGATCTATCTTGATCTGTCTGGTGCTTTTGAGTCTGCTTCTACTTTCGGAGAACTTTCTGATAAGACCTTCTTCTACCCAGCTGCTTCTTTAGCTTTCAAGCTTACTGAGCTTGCTGGACTGCAGGATAACAATGTACTGTCATTTGCTAAGCTACGTGGTAGCTACGGTGTAGTGGGTGTACAGCCTCAGGTTTACAAGACGCAAACAAACTTCCTTAGTGCTACCACTGGTACTGGATGGGGAGACCTTCTGGATGCCGGTTTCTACGGTGGTGGATTTGAGCAGTCTTTTGAGCAGGGTAACCCGCTTATTGAGCCTGAAAGAAAGACAGAGTGGGAGATTGGTACTGACCTGAGATTCTTCCAGGACAGATTAACCTTCAGCGCTACTTACTATCAGAATAAGATCGAAGGATTATTGTTTGACGTAAACGTAGCTCCTTCTACAGGATTTACAGAGCGTTATGACAATGCTGCCGAGATGGAAAACAAAGGGGTAGAAGTTGAAGCTAACTGGAACTTCCTGAAAACGAAGGACTGGAATGCTAATGTATTCTTCAACCTGAATGTGAACAGAAACGAGGTACTTAGCCTTGCTGGAACAGAATCACTTCTTCTTGCAGGATTTACAAATGCTGGTACTCGTGCCGTACCTGGACAGCCAATAGGTGTACTATGGGGTGGTCTATGGGAAAGAAACGAAGGTGGCGAATTAGTACTTGATGCTAACGGATTCCCTCAGCCAGCTGCTGAAGCAGGTATCTATGGTGATCCTAACCCTGATTTCAGAGGAGGTGTAGGTATGAACGTAAGCTGGAGAAATCTATCTCTGAACGTTCTTGTTGAAACCTTCCAGGGAGGTGATTACAGTGAGGCTACCAGAGGGGTACTTTATACCTTCGGTAAGCATGCTGACAACGGTAACGAAGTTACTCCATCTACTGACCTGGTTAACTACGCTGGAAACACCATTCCTGCCGGACAACTTGTTAGAGGTAATATTGTAGACTGGGGAGCAGGACCTGTTCTTCTGGATCAGTCTTGGTATACTACTTTGGGTAGTGGATTTGGTTCTGTAAGAGAGCAGTTTGTTGATGACGGATCTTGGACTCGTCTGCGTGAAGTTACCCTTAGCTACAGACTGGCTAACAACTTCATCAAAAACAAGCTGAAGCTGCAGTCAATCGAACTAAGTGCTACAGGACGTAACCTGGCTCTATGGACTGACCTGATTGGGGTTGACCCTGAAACCAGTTTGACTGGTGGATTTGGTCAGGGACTTGAGTACTTCACAAACCCTGGTACAAAATCTTACTTATTCACACTTAAGATTAACTACTAATCCTCAACTACGATTTAACTATGAAATCATTATATAAAATAGCTTTATCCGTGATGGTCATGCTCTGCATGATCTCATGTGAAGAAGTTGTAGAAGGGTTAAATGTTAACCCAAACGCAGCGACTGATGCGCCTGATCCACTTGTATTGACAGCAGCTCAGTTAGCACATGCCGTAGTAATTGAAGGTCATGGTAACCGTGTGATCAACATGTGGACTGGATACTTCAACGGAGCGGATAGACAGTACAATGACTATGCATTGTACAACGTGAATGCAGGTAACTTCAACACTGCATGGAATAATGTTTACCAGGGTACATTAGCTCAGACAAGACTGATTTCCAGTAGAGCTGGTGAAACTGGTGAAAGACAGATCAACGGAATCGCGAAACTGACAGAAGCAAGCGTAATTGCAGCAGCTACTCAAAGATGGGGAGATGTTCCTTTTGCTGAGGCGGTAAACCTTGAGATTACCAACCCTGCTTTTGACGCTCAGGCAAGCTTATATCCTGCCCTGATTGGGTTGATAGATGATGCCATTCGTGATCTTGAGTCTGGTGAGGGTGCTTCTCCAGGTGCTGCAGATATCTACTTCGGTGGAGATGCTGCTAAGTGGGTAGCCTTTGGTAACACTTTGAAAGCAAGACTGTACATGGACCTTAAGGACTATGGAAATGCATATACAGCAGCTTTAGCCGGTATTTCCAGTGGAGATGGAGATATGTTGACCCCTCATGGAGTGATCAATGATGGAAACTTTAACATGGTCTATGACTTCCTGGTAGCCAGTAGATCTGGTGATATGGATGCAGGTAAAGGAGAAGATGGAGACGGTGAGCAGGTATTAGCTGCAGACCTTCTTGATCCTATCCAGCCTGAGTACCGTGGTAACGCTAAAACTGATGAGACTGCTCGTTTCAGCTATGTATATCTTGATAATGGAGCTAACAGTTTTACAGGGCGTCTGGAGCCTAACTACTTTGGTATAGCTGACGGAAATGACTACAATGGTCTGTTCGCTAAGGATGCTGCTTTCAGAGTAGCTACCTATGCTGAGAATATCCTGACACTAGCCGAAGCTGGTTTTAGAACACAAGGGTTTGCCAAAGGTCTTGAGCATCTGAATGAGTTCCGTGCTTATATGGATGCAGGTGGATACATTGATCCTACCGTACAAGCTTTGTTCACGTTCAACTATGATGCATATGATGCGGCTGACTTTGATGCAGGTGGCATGGCTAACCCTCAGGGAGCTTCTGCTGACGATGCATTGTTGTTCGAGATTCTGGAAGAAAGATATGTTACTTTCATAGGTTCTTCTCTTGGATGGAATGACCTTCGTAGAACGCAGGATGATGCTATAGGTATAGATGTGAATCTTGTTCTTAACAGAGGAACATCATTCCCACAGCGTCTGATCTACGGACAGGACGAGTTAAACTCAAACGTAAATGCACCTGATCCAGTACCTGGAGTATTTGACAGAATGTCTATTTTCCAGTAAGGATAAGAGCTAATAACATAACTTACTTGTTAGTAAGTAAAGGTTGTCTCCATAATGGAGGCAACCTTTTTTTATTCAGTTAGTTACGACCTTTTCTATTGCTAGAATTAAAAGTGAATGAGAGTAAAAAAACGGAAGATTTAGCCTAAAAATGATACGACAAACTGTCAGGAAAATGGACTGAATTTCAATACAATTCAATGAAATTATCTCTTTTTGTGAAAGTATGTCATATTTTTTGGCAAGCTTATTTTAAAGTTAGCGCTCAAAAAATTAAAGAATAATTAGCCTGTTCCTGACGGGGAGTAAAAAAAGGCCTAAAAAAGTAAGAAATACGTTAAGAAATGTCTATATGAAAATATGGTTATATATCTGATTATTAGTGTGTTATTCCTAAATTTTGATCTCAACTACCGCCACCTTCTGAACCTACCTCGCGCGCTTACAAGTAAATGACCGAAATCGATTACGAAAAGGGATTTCGACAAAAACGGATTATGAAAGGTTGCACAGAGGAGTGTTAACTATTTGTTAAATTTCAAGAAAATCCGTTGATTTAACGGTTGTGTACTTACGTACAAGTTTTTTCTAACAACTGTCAACTTAAAAGCCATTTTATGAAACGATTGTTACTTTTCGTTACAGTCGGCTTATTGTCTATTTCCGGCCTTTTGGCACAACAGACAATAACCGGTACTGTAACTGATGCCGTGACACAGAATCCTGTTGAGGGCGCTGCTGTCCTGGTGAAAGGTACTACCATTGGTGCCTACACTGATGCATCCGGATACTTCAAGCTTGAAGCTCCTGCTGATGCAACTGTGCTGATCTTTAACATGGTAGGAAAGAGAACGGTTGAGCAACAAATCGGAGATAGAACTACTATCGACGTTGCTCTTAAAGCTGACGACCTGGTACTTGAAGAGGTCGTTGTAACCGGTTTAGGTATTAAGAGAGAGAAAAAGGCCCTTGGATTTGGGGTTTCTACTATTTCCAGTGATCTGGTAGAAAACAGAAGTGAATCTGATGTGGCGCGTATCCTACGTGGTAAGGCTACCGGTGTGAACATTACACAGACTTCTGGTCTGGCGGGTTCCGGTACTAATATTATCATTCGTGGATTCTCTTCTATCTCTGGTACTAACCAGCCACTGTTTGTAATTGATGGTATCCCCTTCAATACTGACACTAACAATGACCAAACCTTCGGTAGCGGTGGTGCAACAGCATCCAGCCGTTTCTTGGATTTGGATCCTAACAACATCGCTGAGGTATCTATCCTGAAAGGTCTTAGTGCAACTGTACTTTACGGTGAAGCAGGTAGAAACGGGGTAATCCTTGTTACTACTAAAAACGGAACTGGTGGAGCAGGTGCTCAGAAAGGTCTGGAAGTGAACTTTACCCAGAATGTAGCCTTCTCAGAAGTTGCAAACATTCCTGACTACCAGAACACTTTCGGAAACGGATTCAACGCCGGTTTCGGATGGTTCTTCTCTAACTGGGGTGCAGATTTCTCCGACACTAACCCAGGTACATATGGAAGTGATTTCATCGGAGTAGATGATCAGGGAAGAGTATTGATCACTCACCCGTACGATCAGCCTCAGTACGTTGCGGACTTTGGTGATACTTACACTGGAGTACCTTACGTATACCAGCCATATGAGAGTGTAGAAAACTTCTTTGACAGAGGTACTACCATTAATACATCTGTTTCTGCTCAGTCTAAGCTGGGAGATAATTCTTCTGTGAGTGCTACTTACAGCTTCTTAAGAGATGAAGGTTTTACGCCTAATCTTGATGAGAAAAGAGGAGGAGGTGCCTCTAACTTCCTGGAGAAGCAAAACTTCGGTTTAGGTGCTCAGACTACCTTTGCTAACGGAATTAAGCTGAAAGGTACTTTCAACTATGTAGATTCTGACAGAAGAACGCCTCTTACTTCTCAGGCATTCGGTGGTGCTGGTAACGGTCTATTTGCCGCTATCCTGTTTACCCCACGTTCTATTGACCTGATGAACTTACCTTACGAGAGTCCAGTTGATGGTTCTAACGTATACTACCGTAGAGGTTCAGCTATCCAGAATCCCCGTTGGATCCTGAATAACGCTGGAGACTATGAAACAGTTAAGCGTTTCTTCAGTACTATCGAACTTTCTTATGAGTTTACGCCCTGGTTGACAGGTCTTTTCCGTTTAGGTACTGACCAGTACACTCAGAACGTACGTAGAGAGCAGAATAAAGGGGGTGTATCTACCAACCCTGATGGTGTATTGCAGACTTCTAACAGAAGAAACAATATCACTGACCAGCTGTACAACCTGATTTATGACTTTAACTTAAGTTCTGACATTACTCTTGACGGGGTAGTTGGTGCTAACTTAAGAAGAGAAACCAGACAAGCTGAAGCTATTGTGAGTACTCAGCAGTTCATCTATGGACTGTTCACTCATAACAACTACATTGAGCACAACGCTTTCTCTGGTCGTACTGAAGAGAATACCATTGGTATTTACGCAACTGCTACTGTAGGATATAAGGACTTCTTATACCTGAACCTTCAGGGAAGAAACGACTTCACTTCTACTTTGGAGTCTGACAACAATTCTATTTTCTATCCTTCTGCTAGTTTAGCCTTCCTGCCTACTGAAGCTATTCCTTCATTACAGGCTGGTGGTATCATGAACTACCTGAAGTTGAGAGTAGGTTTGGGTACTTCTGCTGGATATCCTAATCCTTACCAGACCAGAAACGTACTGTCATCTGCTACCAATGTATTCCAGACAGCTGGAGGTTCTGTATTGAACATCAACTCTGTGTCTAACGTTCTGGGTAACGCTAACCTGACACCTGAGCTACACACTGAATTTGAGACTGGTCTTGAGGCTAGATTCTTCAACAGTAGAGTAGGAGTTGACTTCTCTTTCTATGACAAGCAGTCTTCTGACCTGATTATTGCTCAGGACCTGGATCCATCTACTGGATTTACCACAACTACCACCAATGCTGCTAAGATTCAGAACATCGGGGTAGAGCTTGGATTGAACATCACACCTGTACAGGGAGATTTCACATGGGAAATCACACTGAACTATACGAGAAACAGAAGTGAAGTACTGGAGATTGCTGACGGAGTTGAGCAGATTCAGGTACGTACTCCTGGTGATCCACTATTCGGTAGCCAGCTAGCTGGTTTCAACGGTTCTTTAGGTAACTATGCGATCAAAGGACAGCCTTATGGGGTAATCCAGGGTGAGCCATTCCAGAGAACTGATGCTGGTGAATTGATCCTTGACGGTGTTGGTAACCCAATTCCTTCTGGTGATCTGGAAATCATTGGTGATCCAAACCCAGACTTCTTAGCTACATGGATTAACACTTTCTCATGGAAAGGTCTTTCTGTAGGATTCCAGTGGGATTACGTACATGGTGGTGATCTTTACTCTTCTACTGCTCAGGCCCTGATCGGTCGTGGTAATACAGTAGATACTGATGTGGATAGATTCCTTCCTCTGGTACTTCCTGGTGTGAAGCAGTCTGACGGTCAGACTAACGATATCCAGACTTACATAGGTGATTCATTCTTTAGAGCTTACTTCTTTGCTGATGAAGGTGGTGTATTTGACGCGACTACTATCAGACTAAGAGAGGTTTCTCTTGCCTATGTATTACCTAAGGAAATTGTAGAGAAGACTCCATTTGGAAGAATTGCACTGACCCTTAGTGGACAGAACCTGTGGTACAACGCACCTAACTTCCCTGAAGGTCTAAACTTTGACCCAGAAGTAGCTAGTACTGGTGTAGGTAACTCACGTGGATTTGACTTCCGTACTGCTCCTACTTCCAAGCGTTATGGAGCTACTTTAAATCTGTCATTCTAGTAGAAACATTAAGTAGATCTATATGCTGAATTATTCCATCTGGAGTATGAAAGCAAGAATAAACTAAAGACTTAATATGAAATTTATATATAGAGCTATTGCCTTACTACTAGTGTTTGGCGTGATGGCTTGTGATAACACAGAACTGGATTTATTAGATAATCCAAATGCGGTACCACCCGCAAATGCGAGTGTAAGCGACCTTTATAACAACATACAGCTGGATTTTGACAACTTCTTCCAAGGAGCACAGGCGAATCCAGGTTCTATGACCAGAATGTATGCTGCTATTGGAAGTTTCGTATATGAAGGAACTGTTTCTCCTACTTCTTTAAGAGGAACTTGGTTCTCTGCTTATTCTGAAATGTTCCCTGATATTGACGTACTGGTTGAGATTGCTGAGCAAGTAGGTCTTAACCTGGAAGCAGGAAGTGCTAAAGTGATGAAGGCGTATGCTATGATCACTCTGGTAGACCTTTTCGGTGATGTACCTTATTCTGAAATTGGTCAGGGTGTTGATGTAATCAGCCCTGTTGCTGATCCTGGTGCTTCTGTTTACGCTGCTGCTATTGCTTTATTAGATGAAGCTATTGCTCAGCTGGAAGCTGGTGGAGGTGGAAGTGTTACTGACATCTTCTATGATGGTGATCACGATAAGTGGGCTACCTTGGCTAAGTCTCTGAAGTTGAAAGCGGCTCTTGCAACTAAGGATGCCAGCACCATCAACGCGCTGGTTACAGCTGGAGACCTGATTGATGCTTCTTCTGAAGACTTCCAGTTCCAGTATGGAAATACCAGAAATAACCCTAACTCCAGACACCCTAACTATAACAACCACTATGAGCAGGGTGATGGAGACTACCTGTCTAACTACTACATGTGGCTTCTAAGAGCTGACAAAGTAGATGACGCAGGTACTGAGCAGAGAGACCCACGTTTGAGATACTATTTCAAGAGAAAAGTAGATGATGCTATAGACCAGGATCAGACAACTTTCTCTTGTCATTTCTCTATTCTTCCTGATCAGTCTGCTGCTCCAGATCACTGGGATGCTGTAGATCCAAGACTACCTTACTGTGTAGCTGCTGCTGACGGATATTCAGGAAGAGATCACCTAAATGGTGAAGGTATCCCACCAGATGGTCCTATCAGAACTTCATACGGACTGTATCCTTTCGGTGGACAGTTTGATGATGATACTTTCGGTGCTGACGGTGATACTCGTCAAGCTGGAACTACTGGTGGATTAGGTCAGGGAATCAGCCCAATTCTACTTTCTTCTTATGTAGACTTCATGAGAGCTGAAGCTGCCCTATCATTAGGAACTTCTGATAATGCAAGAGAATTACTTGAAAGAGGAATGCGTACCTCTATCGCAAAAGTAATGAGCTTTGCTGACCTGGTACCTACAACTATGTCTCGTCTTGTAGAAGTAAGAGGAGGTGAGCCTAAGCCAGTAAGTGAACTATTTGTTCCTACTGCTGAGGAGGTAGATGCTTATATAGACTTTGTAATGGCTGAGTACGATGCGGCTGATGCTGATGGAAAGCTGAATGTTGTAGTACGTGAGTACTATATCGCAGCATGGGGTAATGGACTTGAGGCTTATAACATGTACAGAAGAACTGGTAAGCCTGATAACATGATGCCTACCCTGGAGCCTGATGGAGGTAATTTCCCAAGATCCTACCCATACCCTGATGTGTATGTAAACAGGAACTCTAATGCTACGCAGAAAGCTGACTTGACAGCGAGAACATTCTGGGATGACGGATCAGTTGTACTTTACTAAATCCTAATTTTACAATTCGAGAAACATGAATTTTATAAATAAATGCAAAAAATCAGCTGTACTAGGGATGATCATGCTTATGATGGTTTCCTGTGCGGATGAGGATTTGAAACCTATTATCACCTTTGATGATGCCATTAAGGGTGCATATGTGAGATTGGTGGATCAGTCAGACAGATTCTTCAATCTACTGGAGGACGTGAGCCAATTCTCTTACACTTACTCTGTAGAGTTTGTGGACGTTGAAAAAGGAGCTCTTGTAACTGACTATGTGCTGAATATTTCTTACGTAGATGTGAACCCTGATAATGGTGATGCAACTTTTCAACCTGCAGAATTCCAGAGATTCACTTCTGACAGATTTGTTGACAGAGAGTCTGGATTCAAAGGACTGGAAGGAATCACTATCACTGCTGCTGAAATGTTTTCAGCTACCGGTGTAAGTGCTGCAGACATTCTTCCTGGTGACCAGTTTCTAATTGAAGGGAGAGTTTTCCTTTCTGACGGAACTAATTACGGATTCAGTAACTCTTCAGCGAGTGTAAGAAGTACCACGAACGCCTTCCAGGCACACTTCAACTTTAGCTTTGTAGGAGCTTGTCCTTCTGACCTTTCAGGAACATTCTCTGCTACCACTACTGGTATCTGGTGTGGTGCTGATCCTGTTACTACGGATGTATCACTTGTACCACTAGGTAATGGTGTATACGCTTTTGATGACTGGTCATTTGGAGCTTACAGTGGATGTTATTCTCCTACAAGTGCTGCCGGATCTGAGTCTTTGACTTTCTCTGATATTTGTGAGGAAGTGATCTTCTCAGGATTCACTGATGTTTACGGTGATACATGGACCTTCGACAGCTCTATTGATGGAGCTGACTGGACCATTAACTGGACAAACACTTATGGTGAGTCTGGTAGTAGTGTGATCACTCACCCTGCCGGAGCTTGGCCATTTACTTTGAAGTAATCAGGTCTTAGACCTCATTATAGTAAACACACAGAAAGCCATACACAACGAGGTTGTTGTATGGCTTTCTTTTTTGTTAGCTAACAGACATTTTGAGATATTCAATTTTCTCAATATGTTCATTGATCCCCTAACCTTAAGAAAGAATACATATGAAAAACGCTTTACGCATTCTTCTTCTCACACTCACATTATTCTTCCTATCCCAGGGAGTGCAGGGCCAAAGAACAGTAGGCCTCCTTCAGTATAATCCTGATAAATCATATAATGGATTCAATTTGTTTTTCCCGCATAATCAGTCTACGGTATTTCTGATCAACAACTGCGGGGAAGTAGTCCATAAATGGGCAGACTTTGATAACTACAGGCCCGGTAACGCCGTGTATTTGATGCCAAATGGAAGCATATTGAAGTGTAAAAGGGACCAAAATCCTATGGTGGATTCTATCTGGGCTGGTGGGGGAGGAGCCATAGTAGAAAGCAGGAATTGGGAAAACACCGTAAGCTGGAGCTTTGAACAAAATAATGATAGCTTAAGACTACATCATGATATAGCTCCATTGCCCAATGGCAATGTTCTCATGATTTCCTGGGAACTAAAGAGCCTGGCGGAAAGCCTGGAAGCAGGGAGAAATCCTGCCCTCATAGATCAAGGAAAATTGTGGCCAGACTATATATTGGAATATAGTCCGTCTCTGGATAGTGTGGTCTGGGAATGGCATGCCTGGGACCATTTGATACAAGACTTTAGTCCTGCCAGAGATAACTTCGGCCTAGTAGCAGATCATCCGGAGAAGATCGACATTAATTTTGATACACATGATGGACATCCTGACTGGATGCATGCAAATGCCATAGACTATAACCCGGTTCTGGATCAAATCCTCATCAGTGTTCCTTACTTTCATGAAGTTTGGGTGATAGATCATTCTACCACTACGGAAGAAGCCGCATCAGACTCTGGAGGTAGAAGTGGTATGGGAGGAGATCTGTTATACAGATGGGGAAATCCCCTGACGTACAGACAAGGGACTGCAGAAGACCAGCAGTTATTCTTTCCACATGATATCCGCTGGGTAAAGCCGGAAGCAGAAGCCGGAGAGGAAGGATTTGGCTTACTTTCTGTCTTTAATAATAGAGTAGAAGCGGTAGTCTCTACAGTGAATACTTTTCAGCCTGGGGTAGATCCCATGACAGGTCTTTATAGATTAGAGAATGCAACCTTCTTACCGGCTTCTTTTACCAGGACAGAGGTTCATCCTGAGGACTCCTCCTTATTCCATTCTACTGGACTCTCCAGTAATCAGGTCTTACCTAATGAGAATCTACTCGTACTAGCCGGAAGGTGGGGCAGAGCCTTTGAGCTGACACCGGAAAATGAAATCGTGTGGGATTACGTCATTCCTATCCGTGCGGGAGATCCTGTAGAACAAGGAGAAGAGTTGGGGATTAACAATAACATCACCTTTCAGATGCGGAGATACGCTGCCGACTACGGTGCGTTTACAGACAGAGACTTGACTTTTGGAGAACCCCTGGAACTTAACCCAGGAGAAGCATTGTGTAACTCAGTTGAAAGATTGTCCAAGGACAGCTTTGCCTCACTCCCAAGTAGTTCCTGATGAATAATCACATTCCCAAGTAGGTCAAC
>JBCBKZ010000370.1:0-5739 GCA_038520955.1 Bacteroidota bacterium
TAAACCCCAAGTGTTGGACTCCTGTCCAACGAAGTGGAATTCTTTGTGAAATTAATCCTTTTGGAACAATCTCATAGCTTTCAATTTTTTCTCTCCATTTCATTATCTTGAATATACTAGAAGATAGCAGATAATCAGCAGAATTCCACTTCGTTGGACAGGAGTCCAACACTTGGGGTTTAACAAGCTGGAGCTTGTTAAACTGTCCTGTCTTTAAAAATATTAGTTGGCACACCGTTGGGCCACAGAGATTGGGATAAAGGGTCAAACGGTATCTCACGAGAGCCCGGCTGACCCGCCATCATTCCACAACATTCCCACCGGGGTGACAAAATAGGTGAAACCTTAACCCTAAAACGGCGACTCGAACTCCTTAAACTTTGGGCTTTCCATGTCTTTTTGGGAGAGAATGGGGGGAATGTCTTTCCAGGGAAGTTTCAGGTCTGGATCATCCCAGGCTACGCTACCTTCTGAGGCTTTGTGGTAGGTAGCCGTACATTTATAGAAGAAGAGGCAGCTTTCTGAGAGCACCTGGAATCCATGTGCCATACCCGGAGGGGCATAAATCATCCAGCGGTTGTCATCATTTAGTTCTATGGCATAGTGTTCTCCATAGGTAGGAGAATCTTTACGCACATCCACGATGATGTCCAACACACTTCCAGACAAAACGGTTACTAGCTTTCCCTGGGCGAAAGGTGGGGCCTGAAAGTGCATGCCCCTTAGTGTGCCTTTGGAAGAAGAAGAAAAATTATCCTGTACAAAATTCAGTTCCTCCAGTCCAATGTTGGAGAAGGTATTCTGGTTGTACAATTCCATAAAGAAGCCTCTCTGGTCGCCAAACACATCCGGTTTGATCAGAAAAGCTCCTTCAATATTAGTTTCAGATTTGTGGAACACCTACTACGGTTTTAAAATATTCGAGGGTTCTTTTGAGTCCTTCTTCTCTGGAGATCTTAGGTTCCCATCCGAGGATTTCCTGTGCTCTGGTGATATCCGGTTGTCTTACCTTGGGGTCATCCTTGGGAAGATCCTTGAAGATGATCTGACTCTTAGAGCCTGTCAAAGCTATGATTTCTTTGGCAAAATCAAGTATGCTAATCTCAGAGGGGTTACCTATGTTCACAGGCATCACCTCTTCTGAGAGTAGGAGTCGGTAGATGCCTTCTACCAGGTCATCCACATAGCAGAAAGATCTGGTCTGGCTTCCATCTCCAAATACGGTGATGTCTTCTCCTCTTAAGGCTTGTCCCATGAAGGCAGGAAGTACCCTTCCATCATTCAGTCGCATTCTTGGACCATAGGTGTTGAAGATTCTGATGATTCTGGTCTCCACCCCATGTACCCTGTGATAGGCCATGGTGATAGCTTCCATGTAGCGCTTGGCTTCATCATAGACGCCTCTGTAGCCTATGGGGTTCACATTCCCCCAGTAGCTCTCCTTCTGTGGGTGGATCAGGGGATCTCCATATACTTCGGAAGTAGAAGCGATCAGCATTCTGGCTCCCTTTTCCTTGGCCAGTCCCAGAATCTTGTGGGTCCCCATGGCTCCTACCTTCAAGGTCTGGATGGGAAGCTTCAGATAATCTATGGGAGAGGCAGGAGAGGCAAAGTGCAGGATGTAATCCAGCGGCCCCTTGACATAGTTAAACTCGGTTACATCATGCTTCACATAGCTGAAGTCATCATGGCCGAATAAGTGCTCGATATTGGCAAGGTTGCCGGTGATCAGATTATCCATGACCACAACCTCATAGCCTTCTTTGAGGAAACGGTCAGACAAATGGGAGCCCAGGAATCCGGCTCCTCCGGTGATTAATACTTTTGGTTTTCTTCCCATAGGTCTTGATATACCCCTTATAGTGAATGGGATCACTATAAGGGGATTATGTAATGCTTAGCTTATTAACGTTTTTATCATAACGCCTTCGTTATAACGTTTTTCGTTACGTCTTATTCCGCTGCCATGGTCTCAGCTGTCTTTACAGGCTGACGTCCGATGGAGAGGTATTCAAAGCCGAAGTCTTCCAGGGTCTCTCTGTCATAGACATTACGTCCATCAAAGATCACCGGCTGACGCAGGCTGGTCTTGATTCTTTCAAAGTCTGGGGTTCTGAATTCTCCCCACTCTGTTACGATCAGTAGGGCATCTGCTCCATCCAGGGTATCATAGGCATTATCAGCATAAGATAGCTGTAGATCTGTGTAAGCCTGAACAGATGGCATAGCCTCTGGGTCATACGCTACGATCTCTGCTCCCTTTTCCTGAAGCTCCTTGATGATCACCAAAGAGGGGGCCTCACGGATGTCATCTGTGTTAGGCTTGAAAGCCAGTCCCCACATGGCAAATTTCTTTCCACTCAGATCTTCCCCGAATCTCTCCACTACTTTCTGAGTCAGTACTTTCTTCTGATCATCATTTACCCCCATCACCGAATCCAGGATGCGGAAGTCATATCCATACTCAGCAGCTGTTTTGTGAAGGGCTGATACATCCTTAGGGAAGCATGATCCTCCATATCCCACACCTGGGAACAGGAATCTCTTCCCGATTCTGGAATCAGTTCCCATGCCTCTTCTCACATTATCTACATCTGCTCCTACTTTCTCACATAGGTTGGCAATCTCATTCATGAAGGAGATCTTGGCAGCCAAAAAGGAGTTGGCAGCATACTTGGTTACCTCAGCACTTCTCTCATCCATCATCAGAACCGGATTTCCTGACATCACAAAGGGCTTGTACAGCCTTCTCATCACCTCAGTAGCTCTCTCAGAACCAGAACCAATCACAATTCTCTCAGGCTTCATGAAATCCTGAACGGCATATCCCTCTCTCAAAAACTCCGGGTTAGACACTACATCAAACTCTACTTCTGTGTGCATGGCAATGGCTTCACGTACCTTATCAGCAGTTCCTACTGGTACGGTACTCTTATTCACTACCACACGATAGTCTTCCAGAAGCTCCCCAATCTCATGGGCTACGCCCAGTACATATTTCAAATCGGCTGATCCATCTTCCATAGGAGGAGTAGGTAAGGCCAGAAAGATCACCTCAGCATGCTTAACCGCATCTGATAGTGAGTCTGTGAAGTTTAGACGTCCTTCTTTGGTATTACGATGAAACAAGGTCTCAAGGCCTGGTTCGTAGATAGGTACTTCCCCTTTGCGCAGTTTCTCCAGCTTAGCCTGATTGTTGTCAACACACAACACATCATTCCCAGCCTCCGCAAAGCAGGTCCCACTTACTAATCCTACATAGCCCGTTCCGATTACAGCTACTTTCATGAGTTAAGTTTTTTTACGTGTTAAATAGATTCCAAATCAATACAAATAAGCGCACTAGCAAGCTGCTGGTCAGAGAATTATGCTAGTTAAACCTACGCATTTTCTATTCTCCTAACAACAGGATTAGGTCCATCTTATGTCTAAGGGATTTCTCCTGAGACACAGGTAGACAGGACAGGAAAAGTACAGTTAAGCAGGGGTATATCTTATAAGCTTACAAGCTTGATTTCAGGGTATCAACTACCGTATGAATCTGCTCCTCTGTAAGCTCTGAGTGCATAGGAAGACTGATTACTTCCTCTGTTAGTTTCTCTGAAACGGGTAAAGTCGGTTTTCCATCCCAGTAATGCGCATAGGCTTTTTGCTGATGCAGGGAAACCGGATAATATATCATGGCCGGCACCTTATGTGCATCAAAGTGAGCCTTAATGGCATCTCTTTTAGCTCTCCCTTCTTCTATTCTCAAGGTATACTGGTGAAATACATGATCTGACCAAGGCGCTCTCCAGGGCGTCATGACTCCACTTAGTTCTCCTATTAAAGCATCATACATATCTGCCGCTTTTCTTCTGGCAGCATTATAGGTGTCCAGATGCTTCAACTTCACATTCAGGATAGCAGCCTGAAGAGCGTCCAACCTACTATTGACCCCAATAGAGTCATGATAATAGCGCACCTTACACCCATGATTACAAATCACTGTGATCTTATCTGCCAGCTCATCATCATTGGTGAAAATGGCCCCTCCGTCTCCAAAAGCACCCAGGTTTTTACTGGGATAGAAGGAAGTACATCCAATATGACCTATAGTTCCGGTTTTTTGGCTGCTGCCGTCCTGATGCTTATAAGTAGCTCCTATAGCCTGGGCATCATCTTCCACCACGAATAAATCGTGATCTTCTGCCACCTTCATCACCTCTTCCATATTAGCCGCCTGTCCAAAGAGGTGAACCGGGATAATGGCTTTGGTTCTATCAGTAATCAGGGATGATACCTGAGATACATCTATATTGAAAGAACGTGGGTCAACGTCCACAAAAATCGGTTTGAGTTGCAGCAGGGCGATCACCTCTACCGTGGCCACATAGGTGAAACTAGGTGTAATCACCTCATCACCCGGCTGTAAGCCTAAAGCCATCAAGGCTATTTGGAGGGCGTCTGTTCCATTGGCACATGGAATTACGTGCTTTGCTCCCAAGTAATCTGCCAAGCTCTTTTTAAATTCTCCCACTACCGGTCCGTTAATGTAAATACCGGAAGTGATTACCCCTCTTACTGCCTCATCTACCTCTTGCTGAATTGCCTGATACTGCGTAATGGTATCAACCATTCTTATATTCATCTGGATTCTGTTTGTTTGTGGACGTTTATGTTACAAAAGCAAATAGAACAGCAATATAAACAGGATTTATTGAACAAAATGTTCGTCCTGCGAGAAATACAAGCCAAAAGTATTAATTAATAGTCAGAGCTTTTAAGAAAGTCTTCCAACAGGCATACATCCTGTCCTATTAGCCGTTTTTAATTAACAGATAGCTTATATTCGCCAATATATTGGTTCTCCATCTTTACTTAGCATGTATTTTCTGTTAGCTCTTACTTCCAGCTTATGAGGGTTAAATTCATCATCTTATGTAGTCTGTGGATACTGGGATTTCCTATTTCTCATCAGGCGCAGGTAAGTCTACAGGATTCCAGCATCAGACTGGGCGTTTTCAGAATAGGCTATGCACTCACCATACCAGGTCAGGAATGGTCAAATAGATTTGGGACCAGCCACAGCATTAATCTTGAAGGCGGGATACAGTTTACAAACCGACTAGTCCTCTCACTGGAAGGAGGCTACCTCTTTGGGAATAACATCACGGAAGAGGGGATTTTGTCTTCCATACGTACACCTAGCGGATTACTGATCAATAATAATGGAACCCTTAGCGATGTCAATATCAGGCTGGATGGATTTCATGCTTCCTTAATGGCGGGGGTGGTTCTTCCTGTTATCCCTACACATACGCCTAACTCAGGTATTTTCATTCAGGCAGGGCCATCCTTTCTTCAGCATAAATTAGGCTTTAACATTCAGGGAGATCCTGTAGCAGCATTAGCTGGCGACAGTAAAAGAGGGTTTGACAGACTGACTACAGGTTGGGGACTCAAAGGAAGAGTGGGCTACCAATTTTACGACAAGCAGGGATTTGTCAATGTTAGCCTGGGGATCAGTTACGCCATTTATCAGTCTACCCCTCAAAGAGGGATTAACTATGATACGGGAGAAATTACTGGAGAAAAGGTGAATGATAGCGCGCTCGGGCTTTTTCTAAGTTGGAATCTTCTCTTTTATAAGCGGGCTCCTAATAAGGTTTACTATTACTAAGTATGGGATTACAAGAAATTATTGACTTTCAAGTGATACGACGCCTTCAGCGTGTTAGAGACACAATGCATTGTGTC
>JBCBKZ010000371.1:0-5734 GCA_038520955.1 Bacteroidota bacterium
GGTGGATTCGTTCATCTAACAGTCCCCTGATTCTAATCATACCCTTTTGATCACCCCAAAAACTGATTAGATGAATTACCAACATGTTCGATTAGCTTCTTTGTTTCTCCTTTCTTTTCTGGTGTTTAATACTGCCCATGCCCAAAAGCAAGTTGAGGTGGGTGGTATGACCGTTACCTGGTCTTATGAAGGAGAAAAATTAAAAATGGAATTGACAGCACCCAATGATGGCTGGGTAGCACTGGGTTTCAATCACAAGAATGATATCAAAGACACCCATCTATTGATGTTTACCTATGAGAATGGAAATTCTCTCATAAATGATCTCTATGTAAAAGCTGCTGGCAATCCTGTACCTGTAAAGGAGATGTTTAATGATAAGGCTGATGTCAGTTATGAATGTGCAGAGCAGGGAAAAGTAACCAAGGTATCTTTCACCATAGATGCCGCTACCTATCCAGATTACAGTACATCCATTAAGGAAGGGACTAAGCTGTGGCTGATTTGCGCCTTCAGTGAGGATGATGATTTTGCTCATCATTCCATGATGCGAAAGCATGTGGAGGTGACCCTCTAAAGGAGAGCTCGTTACCTCTTAAAAGAGGATAGGTACGGCTTGACAGAATCCTGCTACCTGCTGTGAGTTGGAATTTATATGCTTGCTTCGGAACTTATGAAGGATCATTTAGATTCACCCACACAGAAACAGCACCCGTCATGCCTGACATTCTCATCAGCAGAGATGCCATTTTCAGAGCCAAGAATTACCTCTTGGCCATAGCCATCAATGACTATCAGCACGAATCAGATCTATATAACTGTGTCAAGGACGCAGAGGATCTGATTCATATGCTCACCTCTGAGTTTGACTTTAACCGGGAGAATGTCTCCTTTCTCTGTGGGGGAGAGGTAAGGGATGAGTTTCAGGATCTGCTTGCCAAGAATGCTCAGGGAGAAGCCCTAAAACCTAATAGGAGGAGCATCATCAGGTCATTGCTGGATGTGGCTAAGCGTATAGCGGAAGATGTCAAAAAAGACAAGGACCTCAAGGTAAACCTTATTCTATATTATTCTGGTCACGGCTACTTTGATAAGTTTCTAAATCAAGGCTACTGGATTCCCTGGGATGCGGAAAAGCATGACTTCGCCTCTTACATCTCTAACAGTACACTCCGGGATTTCCTGAATAGAATCCCCACCCACCATACAGTTCTGTTAGCGGATTCCTGTTTCTCAGGTTCTTTGTTCATGACAGGAGAAGGGAAAAGTGTGGCTTCTTCCAGACTGGAGAAAGATAAGTCCCGTTGGGGAATCACGGCAGGAAGAAATGAAGTGGTCTCAGACGGAAAATTGGGGGAGAATAGTCCCTTCCTGAAAGCCATTCTGGAGGAACTATCCCGTTTTGATGTGATTCCCATTTCAGATCTGGGGAATAAAGTCCTGGAGAGAGTAGCCGCTAATGATAAGCAGACCCCAAGAGCGGAACCCCTGCGGATATCCGGACATGAGGGGGGGCAGTATGTATTCCGTAAACGTAAGAGCGCACGCAAGAATATGGAGATAGGCATTAGGCTTATGGAACTGGCAGAGCTAGCACCTGAATACGATAGATACAGCGCTGCCAATGACCAGTTCTCTGTAGCCCATCACCTGTTTAAAAGTGAAGGTAAAAAGAAGGAACTCCTAGATTGTACCAGATGGCAGGTAAAGGCCTTATGTGGAATGGGGGCTTTGGCTAGGGCCTGTGAGCAGATAGGGAATACCTTAGAAGTATTGGGAGGTTATGAGCCAGCTAAGGAACTTATGGACCAGCTTGTAAAGATTACCTACCTGGATCAAAAGCTATTAGGAGAAACAGACTTTGACCAGACGCAATATGCCCTGGAAAAAGCCAGACAGTTAGGAGTCAAGAACCCGGTCTTTTCAGAAATAGAAACTGAAATTCAGGAAACCTATGGGGATGTCCACCTCTTTTCTGTAGGGATAAATAAGTACAATAGGCCAGTTCCCCCACTAAGGAGCTGCCTTAAAGATGTTGAAAATATTCACCAGGCTATCCAGACACATTTTGAGAGAGTGAACTGGGAAGGGGAGTTTCACTTTTGTTCCCTATTGGATGAAGAGGCCAGGAGAGACAGCTTACTGAATGAACTGACAAACTATGGCCGAAATCTATCTCCTGATGATTTATTCATTTTTAGCTTTTCTGGCCACGGCATAGGAGAAAAAGAAAATAGAAAGATTGATTTTCTGGTTCCCCAGGACTTTGACCCTAAAGAGTGGGAAACCATATCTGCTGAAGAGCTATTAGCTGTTTTTGATGAGTATCCAACAGATAGAAAACTCCTGATTATTGATGCAGATGTGAATCATGCAGTAGTTTCGCTAACAGAAGAGAAAGGCTACGCATTTATTTCCGGTGGCCAGCCTGGAGATATGATAGGTGATACCCGCGAAGGAGGATTTTTTACGATCCATTTTGCTGATCTACTTAGAAATCCGGTAGAACCATCCCGCTTTTGGGATACCCTCACCAGCAATGTAAATAGAGCTAGAAAAGAACAAACCCCTGGCTACGCCCATCCACATAAGTTCCTCAGATATTTTAAAATGAGGGAAGCGCTTACGCCTGTTCTAAGGACGGTATATGGTCCTGTGAAAACTAAGTGGAAGTTGGAAGAAAGAAATAGCCTGATAGAGAGTATTGAATTTTCTAACAGGCCGTATAGCCAGGAAGAGATACTCAGCTTAGCCCGAACCCTCTACAAGCAAGAGCAATACCCATTTGCTTTAAAAGCCTATTCAGCCTTCATTGAGAGAGTTGAAAAGGATGGAGAAGGACATGGAACTGAGCTTTGGAAGGTTTACCATGAAAAGGCACTCTTACATCTGGAATTTGCCGAACTGGAACAAGCAGAAAAGTGCCTCCATGAATCCATTGAACAGATTGGAGATGAGCGGCTAAAGGTTTCCCATTCGTTAAAGCGCTTACTAAAAAAGATACAAGCTTCAAAAGCAGAAGAGAAGTATGCTTTGTTAGTTTCTACAGATCCATCAGCAGATAGTATTCTGTCAGGATGGGAGACCCGCTTATCAGATCTTGGCTTTAAAGAAATCAAGGTCATTAAAGGGGATAAGGTAGATAAGGAAACCCTGGTTCAGGAATTTACCTGGATAGCGGATAAAGCGATTATGCATCCTTCTTTTTTCTGCTTTATAGGTGATGGAGAACTTTCAGATAAAGGGCTTCCTGATACCCTACTTACCTTTCCGGAAAATAAAGATGAACACTATGGAGTAGCCCTTTCTGAACTGAAGCCCTTGTGTAAGCATAGTTCTCATTTATTATCTGTATTGGAGGTAGACTTTAAGAACCAGGATGATTCATCAAACTCTCTCTCTGAGATACAGGAACCACCTTTGGGAAACGCCTGTTTTCTCAGTGCAACTAAACCACCAAAAGGTGGCAGACCTCTTTTTCAGAGATGGAGAGAGAATGCCTCTCTATCAAAAACTATGCAGGCAGTACTAACAAATGAGGAGGCACCAGAATTTTCTGAGCTTGTCAAACTTATATCAGATGAGCTTTCTGTTGAAGAATTCATTTAAGTAGAGTCCTAAGCAACGTCCACCCTTTTCCTACCGCTACTAACTGTGTAATTATGAGTATTGTCTTTTCGGAATCCCCAAAGCATAAGTATATCCCTCATTTCATATTCAAAACCTACAAGCCCGGGAGGTTTGGCTCATTTATAGACCATAAATGGGAAGAGGTAGCTGCTATCAAAAAAGCTATGCTAGAGGAGCTGGAAGATGAGTTCAGGCAGGGCATAGAAAGAGGAAGCGAGGAATTGCGAGTAGACCTGGCCGTGGTACTTAGAGCCTTAGATAAAAAAGAGGAGGCAATAGAAGAGCTTGAAAAGGCTGAATCCAGAAAGGACAGGCATGCCTATTATCCGCTGGGAAGAATGTTCCTGGAGCATGGAGCCCTTCGATCTGGAGAAGATAATGAGGGGACTACACTTTCAGCCATCACGGGCTATCTCCAAAAAGCTATACAGTTAGATCCTGAAAATATTCCCGCTCATTTTTTCCTCGGCAAGGCCCTGAAAGAACTTATTCAGCAAGAGAGTAACGATCAAATTATGGAAGCTTTTGAAACGTACCTCCAGGCAGATGCTCCATTGGGATTTGAAGAGGAAGCACAGTCTTTCCTGAATTCTCAGAATCCCAAACTTCAGCTAAAGGCCAATTTGAAAGAGGCGAAAGAAGAGCTTGAAAATGAAGAACTGGCGGATGCTATAAAGCTACTTGAGAAGGTCATAGAAATAGAAGAGGAAGAGCGTTTTTATGGAAAATATGCTGAAGGAGACTGGGATGAGCTAGAGAAGAAGGAGAGGGAAGAGGCAGAAACAGCAGGAAGAGACTTGGTGGAAGCCTTATTTTTTCTCGGGCAAGCCTATGAAAGAGTCGGGAATCTATCTAAGGCGTTGGAGGCCTACAGACGAGCTAAAACCATTAAGGTGAATTTCCTTGGATTGGAACAAGCTTTTGGAGAGACTCTTTGGGATTTCTATAAGGATACAAGCATGTTATCTGAAGGTATTCAAGCTTTTCATGACCGGTATTCTGCTATTCCCGAGGAAAGTGAGAATAAGCTGGAGAAAAAAGCACTACAGAAAAGGGAAGAGGAATTATTGCTTATCAGAAATGTGATAGGGGGCGTATCAGATACCTGGATTCAAACCTTTGCTTCCCGTTCTACCGTGGATGTAGAAGGGGATTTTAATACTCAGGTTTTGTGTAAAATGGACATATCTCCCGGCGGGAAGGAGATTCTACTTAAAGCAGAGGATTTCCATAAATTATTGATAGCTAACCTGGAAGGGAACTCTCTGGTCGAACTAAAGGGGCATAAGGATGTCATTCTGTGTGCTTCTTATTCCCCGGATGGGAACTTCATTCTTTCTTCTTCTAAAGACAATACCGTCAGACTATGGAATAGGGAAGGACAGGAAGTCATGAAACTAGTTGGACACCAAGAAGCGGTCACTTGTTTGGCGTTCTCAGCAGATGGCAATTTTATGTTGGCAGCTTCTGGTGATACCGACAGCAGTGGAGATGATTACAAGGTCAGAATGTATGATAGGCAAGGAACACTTCTCCATACAATTGAAGGATTTGAAGATCAGATATCAAGTGTAGCTTTTTCACCGGACCAGGCTAGTATCCTTACCGCTTCTGTTGATGGGAGAGTATGTCTCTGGGACATGGAGGGACAACTTCTGCATAAACTGGATGTAGGAGATAACACTATTACTTCGGCTTCTTTTTCTCCTGATGGAATCTATATACTTCTTACAGGTACTGATAACTATTTGGCTCTCTGGAAAGACAGAGGAGGTAAGTGGGAGCCTAACATCTTTAATAAGGTGGCTGAGAATACCTATTATGGTACTTTTTCCTATGATGGGAAAAGAATGCTGATTACTACAGAGATAGGGAAAATGATGATCTTAAGTCTTAAAGGAAAGATCCTTGAAACCATCCAAACACCTGAAGTCCCTATTACTTACGCTTCTTTTGTAGATGAGGAAGAGAGAATTTATGCAGTAAGCAGTTTCGGTCATGCTTATATCTGGGAAAGCCCGAAAGCCCAATGGAGAAAACTGGTAGCTTATGGTCAGGAGCAGTTGAAAAAGTAATCCGCTATAACAGGAAACTTACTTATTAC
>JBCBKZ010000372.1:0-5694 GCA_038520955.1 Bacteroidota bacterium
TTGGGGTTTAAACCCCAAGCTAGTCTGAGGTAAGAGGAACACTTAATTTCTCAAAAACCATACCTCCGTCCATCGGAGAGAGGTTCCGATAAACAAGCTAATAAACAACAAAAAAGGTGGCTAATTGCCACCTTTTTTCTAACATCAAACTAACAAAATCCTTTTTCTTAGTTCCAATCCCAGTCTTCCTCGTCCCAGTCAAAATTAAATTTGAAGTTGGACTGGTCCATATCCAGGAAGAAGGGCAAACGTATATCTACATCTGAAGCCTTTCCGCTTTCAGTAACCTTAATTTGTGCGATAGCTTTATCCAGGTCTATTTCTCTTCTATCATAGCTTTCCAATACAGACTTCTTTACCTGGAAGGAAACCTCTGCCGGTGCATCACAGTCATAACATCCTCCCATGTCTAGTTTTACGATGAGTTGCTCACTTGCATCCATATCTCTGAGCGTTCTTCCATACTCTATCATAGCCTCCTTAATCTCACTCTGGGCGTTGCTATAACTGTCCATGAAATGCTTATCATGGGTCTTTTCATATTCTTCCCCATTCTCATCCTCTTCTAACTCCAGCTTGGAGATCTTCTTCACTCTCCCTCTTCCATTAGTTCTAAAGCTCATAATCTGATTAGAGGGAAGTTTTAGCTGGTAGGTTACTCCATAGCCATCCAGTACCTGATGAGTAACTCGGGCTTTCCTTCCAAATCCGTTAATCCTAACCACTCTTTTTTCATCCTCATCATCATCTCCTACGTTGATATGAAAGCTATCTTCTGAAGATTCTCCCAGTATGTCCCTGAGAATGTTTCCCAGCATCTTGTATTCAAAGGCACTTCCACCTGTCGAAGAATCATTTATCTTCACTTCTATCTTATCCTGGAAATCATTCTCTGAAAGACTCCCCTTTCTAAAGCTTTCCAAATCTTCCTTGGTAACCATGGCAGTAATCTTGGTCTCATCAGATTCTTCACCGAAGTAAATCCCTATATCCCTACTAGATCCACCTTGCTCATATACCATCAGTAGCTTTTCACCTCTCTGTAAACCTGAAGCCAGATCTCCGTATGAACTGATGAATTTTCTCATAAGGTCCTCTACTGCATCTCCTTCGTTGCCAGATCTCCCATCTCGTTTCTCAAAATCCTTCCTGGTAATGATGGTAGTTCCATTATGATTATGAGTCCGTACCGCTGGCGCAAATACTTCATATGACTTTGAAGGTGTGCTGATAACTATTCCATACCCTTCAGTATATTCTGCTTTCGCGTCTCCCCTAAATTTCGGTTCTGAAGAGTTGAACATTTCCTTCACAATTCTCTCCATTACTTCCAGATCCTTTTTCATTCTCGGATCTACCTCCTGGGCACTTAGGCCTCCCGCTATACATAAGAGCAGGCCTAACATTGTGCTGATGATTTTCATGCTTGTATTCATAATATGTTAAAGTCAGTTTTGAATGATTAATATTGAATGCCTGAATGTTGAATGAGTGAATTTTGCATGCTGAATGACTGAATGTTAAGCTTAACGTTCCACATCAACTTAGGCTTTACCTTATTCTTCTTCTTGTATGGTGTTTATCAGTTGCGCTAACAGATAATCCGTTTCCTGCTGTTTCAGGTTATTCCTTTCTGCCATCTCATTAAAGGCTACTTCCAGCATCTCCAGGTCTAGCTTACGCTGCCCTTCTACATAGTCTGCTAACTCCGTGAACAGATTTTCCGCATAATCCCGCTGCTGCTGATTGGCAAGGGAGATGGTATTTACCATGGAGCGGTAATTCTCCTCTCTGATGGTCTCACGCAAGGCCGCTATTTGTGAATCTGATAATTCCTGAGAGGTTCTTCTCTGTCTTACCTGACTTTGCCGGATATTTTTCAGTTCTCCTTCAAGGGATGTCAGGTGCTGCATCAGGCTATCATTCCTTCTGGCAAACATGGACTCCATGCTGTCTTGAATGATTTTCCACTGTTTTTCCGTTTCATTAGCTGCCTGATAGGTAGGATCCGTTACCTTATCCCCTCCGAAGGAAATATTTAAGGATTTACTTCCGTACTCCACTTTCAGGTTTGAGAACCATGCTCCCGTCATCAGCAACCCTATGATGCTGGCAGCTACTCCCCATTTGATAAGGGACTGGGTGAATCTTCCGTCAATTACCTTAGCTTGAGTAGGCTGGATAAATACCGGAGCTATGATCTCCTTGTCTTCCAGCTTACTTAGGTCTTCCCTGGTTCCGGATAATTCTTCCAGTTCCAATGATTCTTCTGGATGTTTCTCCAGGTAAGCTTTTACTTCACGCATCTGTACCTCGTCTAATTCGCCGTACAGAAACGAAATGAGCATTTCTTTTGTGGGCTTAGTTTCCATATGATACAGATTCTTCATTGATGTTCCACTTGTCTAACACTTTTCTCATGGCCTTTAATCCATAGTACATTCTGGATTTGGCTGTATTTTCTGATATCTCCAGGGTTTCTGCTATTTCTCTAAAGGTTAAGCCTTCATATTCTTTCATGATCAATACTGTTCGTTGGTCCTGGTTAATTTCTTTGAGCGCCATTCTGACTAATTTCCCGGCTTCCTTACGCTGCATATCTGCCTCAGGGCCTCGATCTGTCGCTTTCCAATCCAGCGCTTTCACGCCTCCCTCTTCTTGTTGGAATGATTGGAGAGAGAGAATCTTTCTTCGCTTCTTCTTCCTATCCTCTTCATTGCAGTAGTTAGTCGCTATCCTGTATAGCCAAGATTTGAACTTCTTGATTTCTTGTAGCTGAGGGAGTTTTTTGTGAACCGTGATGAAGGTCTTCTGACAAACTTCTGATGCCATGGTATGTGCATCAAACTCACTATGCTTTGAGAAATACTTCCAGGCATAGTTGTAAATCCGTTTGTACCAGAGCTGGACCAGCTCATTAAACGCCTGCTCATCTCCATTAGAAATCCGCTGTATGTAGTGTTCCGATATCAACTTGGTCAGCTTTGAGTTTCCGTGTTTGGTAGTATGATGAAGGTATTAGGAGAATAGTTCTATCTCTTCAGGATTTTTTTCTCTATCCCTAATTTATTGATAATAAGTTGAAAAGATTTAACACAGACTTTATGAATGTCGGCTAGGGGACATTTGCTATTTCTTGTAGCTTAAGTATAGATGCACCACTAACACTTAATTCATGAAAACACGTTTACGTCAAGCTTTCTCTTGTATCCTCTTGTATGTGCTGTTGTTTTCGTCCCTGTTAGCTCAAAACTATCTCTATGTGATGAATCCCCAGTTTACCTGGGAAGAAAGCATAGGCGTGATTAATGAAGCTACCATTTCTGTTAGGCCTGCCGGAATGTATACTGAAATAGGGTTATTCTTAACCCTGTCTACTCAGGACCAGGTCTTCAGCCCTGAAAGCCAATTAGAGATTGTCTATGATTTTGCCCTGCCTAAAAACAGCATAGTCAATGATTCCTGGCTGTGGGTGGAAGACTCCATCGTGCGGGCAGATATCCGCGACAGATGGAGTGCCTCTTTTATCTATGAAGGCATAGTTCAGCGAAGACAGGACCCCTCTATTTTGTACAAACTGTATGAACACGATTCCCAACCTGTCTATGAACTGAGAGTGTATCCTTTATTTCAGGAGGATGTGAGAAAAGTAAAGATTTCCTATCTGGTCCCAACTTCCTTTACCCTTAGCGGACAACAGATTCCTCTTCCGATGGAGATGCTCGCAGCCTCAGGTATTACCCCTGATCAGATCCGCCTATTGGTTTGGCCTGATGAAGACTGGAATACTCCTACTATACAGGAATATGGAAACATCGTTTTTGAGAATAAAGAAACTGAAGAAGGGATTCCCTATTTGGAAACTGAGCTTAGTGAGTATCATGGACAGAACTTATCTCTCCATTTTCCTTCTGTTTTACAGGAAGGGATTTACCTTAAAACCTATGAAACGCCAGAAGACAACTATTATCAGCTGGTATATCTTCCTACGCTGGATGAGGACCTTCAAACTCCTTCCAAGCTAACCTTTGTATTAGATTATGTGAGAGGATATACGAGCATAAATAGAGAAACTTACTTGACTGAGACTACTCAGTTTCTCCTCTCCAACCTGAACCCCGCCGACTCATTTAACATTGTCTATCCTACTCTTACGGTAAATCAGGTTTCCAATAGTTGGTTATCTGCTACGGAAGAAAATATTAGTGCCGTGATGGCTACGGTTAGAGACAGGCTTAATTCAGAATTTTCTCTCTTGCCATCTCTGTTAAATGCTGCCTTCGCTTTTTCTCAGGAAGATGAATCTGCCAATATCTTTCTCATTTCTTCCTCAGATGAGTTTGAGACCATCAATAAGGCCAATACCATAGTGGAATCTCTTCAGGAAACCTACGATAGGTTCCCTAAAGTCTTCATTGCCGACATGGCAGATGAGCCCAGATTTGCTTTCTGGTCAGGTGGCGTCAGTTATTATGGTAACCAATACCTCTATACCCTCCTCACCCAACTGTCAGGTGGAGAAATTAGCTCATTATTCGGTAATACCTCTACGACCATGAATGAGGTCTTGCAAAACAGCTTAGGTCAAATGAGTGGCCGCTTTGAAAGCTTTGACTTACATACATCTGTAGCATCTGGATTTTGTTATTCTCGCCTCAACCTCACTTCTCTTTCTCAAGTCTCTCCTTCTTCAGCTGTCAAACAGGTAGGGAAATATGTAGGGGAGCTTCCTTTTGAGATGACTGTGGCAGGTGAATTTCAGGACAGTCTGTTTTATAAGGAGTATACCCTATTTCCCTTCTCTGAAGAGACGGCATTGGATAGCCTGAGCAAAAGCATCTGGGCAGGGCTACAAATCAGGGAGTGGGAGGAGGAATCCAGAACCAATGAAATGGTCCAAAGGATCATAGCGCTTAGCCTAGAGAACAGAGTTCTTTCAGAATACACGGCTTTTCTGGCGCTTGAGCCTAGTGATACCACCTTTGCTTGTCCTACCAATGAATGTGAGGATGAGTCCGTCCTCCCGGTAAGTCTCAGTGAGCAGTTAGAAACAGACTTGGCCATTAGTCTGGCTCCTAATCCATTTACAGATATCATCACCATCTCAGGGAATAGCCTTTCAGGTAAACCCCTTCCTACGCTTAAGGTCATAGACATGCTGGGAAGAGAGGTAAAAGTCTTGACGGTAGAATTAAGTGGCGACAAATGGGAAGCCAGTTGGGATGGCAGAGACCCTTCAGGCAACCTACTTTCCGTCGGGATGTACTTGCTACGAATAGAAGTAGAAGGTCAGGTGATTACCAAAAGGCTGATCAAGCAGTAGAGACCGAAAAGTCAATTCTTATATACTAAAAGAGCCGCTTCAGAAATGGAACGGCTTTTTTAGAAAATTTAATTTCTGATATAAAGTTAACATACCCTTTCCTCTTTCAATGGGTAATAACCCCAGTCTGCTTTAAGTCGATCAAGATTTTATAACTTAGATGAAGTAACCGGAATTCTTCGATTTAATGTTAGAACATGCTTGAAAGAACAGAGAGAATACACGCCATTTATGATGCAATCCAAACTGGCCTTGCAAGACAAGATGTAGACTTTGACAAAGAAAAGATAAATCAATTAATAGCCAACATTTATTCCCCTGGGCCATCTTTTCAACATATATTTAGTTTATCCACTCGTGATTTTAGCTTT
>JBCBKZ010000373.1:0-5688 GCA_038520955.1 Bacteroidota bacterium
CTATTATTGACCTTTACAAATTATAAATTCCACGTTCGAAAGTATCCATTTCCTCAACATGTGTTCAATAAAAAGTCACTAACTGTTAATCCGAATAGTTGAACGGAAATTGAGTTGACCATTTGTTCTAGTGGATTTCATATCTCCATTGGCTGTTTATACTTCTTCCCGACTAAACAAAAAACGGAGGCACTTCCGGTAGTGCCTCCGCGATATCTATTGAATTGCGCTTATTAATTTTATTGCTTGACTAGTTTGAAGCTCTTGTCAACATCAGCTCCTTTTACTCTTACCAGGTAGATTCCTGTTGGGAGATGGTCGATGTTCACTTCCTCACCAGCAGTAACTCCGGTCTTTCTCCAGATGCTCTTTCCAGAAAGATCCTGTACGCTCATTTCCAGTGTAGAGACATATCCTCCTGTTACACTTAGAGAAATGTAGCTGTGAGCGGGGTTAGGGAAGATGCGTACATCCAGTTCCAGTTCATTGGGGTCAGCCAGTTTCGTGAATGCCTGAGCCTGGCTTGCGGCATTCTCATTATAAGGACTCAGGTGGATACCTGCTATAGGTGCCTCTTCTTGTCCATCAGGAAGTTCCCATGCAACAGACAGGTTGTCCTCTGCAGCAGTCTCCTTCATCAGTGCCTCTATGTAGTACTTTTTACCAGCTTCTAGGTAAATACTAGCAGAGATCTGCTCTGGATATTTGTCGTATTCTCCAGGGAAAGTCCATCCCTTCACGAAAGCAATTTTGGTCTTGTTAGACGCTCTGTCGTCTGAGCTTAGCCATAGTTCCCCATTGTCATCACTGGCAATCTTGAACACATAGTTTCCACTTACTGGTGCACATATGTATCCTCTTACTCTGGTTCCGTAGTAATCTTCCAGGTCAGGAGCAATGGTAAAGGATGTCAACGTGCGGGTTTCATCTGGTGTAGTATTTACCGGAATGGTGCCTACATCATACTGTCCATCCAGGTTACGCCAGATTTCCTGTGTTAAGAACCCTTCTCCACAAGGAGCATACATCTTATCCAGTCTTTCTCCTACAATAGGACCTGCTTGCTTGAAAGCTGCGAACCCAACTTTCTCTTTGTGCGGATGGCGAGTTCCTTCGCCAGTACAGTCTTCTTCATCAATGAATACTTTGGCTACTCTACCGGAAGAGTATCTGTGGTCATATCTTACGTTAGAAGTATGACCTCCGTGGAAAGTAATGATGCTGGAGAAGAAAATAGGCTTCTGACCTAATCCTCTACCTAGAATGACTCTTGACCATCTGTGGTCATGGATTCTCTTGGTACGTCCAAACTGGAAGTTTGTAGCTTCACCTCCTCTGTACCTTCCAGCTTCTACCGCAATCCAACATAGGTCTTCTTTCGTATGCCATTTGTCTGATGTGCGATCCTCTTGCAGTTTAGCAGAAAACTGGCTTTTGGTAACTTTTTTCTTTCTGTTGTGTCTGATTCTCACCACTACTGAGTGTCCTCCACGAACGGAAGTAACACTAGCGAATACAACTGGCACTCTGTCAAATTCCTGAGGGAATCTGATATTTGTCCATCTATGGTTTACGTTTTCAGCTTTTCCAGCCATCAACTTCCTTCCGTTAGGAAGTCTGTAGACGCCAGCCTCTACGACCATATAAGGAACAGTTTCAAAGGTATGCCACTCATCCTGACAAGCCCACTCGTCAAGTCTGATCATGAAACCTTCTGAACTGATATTTTTGATTCTAACGGTGGTAGGATCTCCTCCGTTGTAAGATGGGCCTCCTGCAACAACTACAGGATTTTCATACGTTTTGTCAAAAGCGACGTATTTCCATTTGTGGTTAACAGAAACCTGATCGATTTCTCCTATACCAGCATTTGCCATCATACTCATCTCCTGAGTAGGGGCAAAAGAAAAGGGGTTAGCATTTACGTGGATAAAGAAGCAAAGAAATAGTAACGAAAGCAGAAAGCTTGTCTTTTGGTTAAACAGCGTAAACATTTTAATCATAAGTGGTTTAAAGTACCCATGAGAATGTCATGCGGATTACCACCGTATACCTAATTCCGGATAAAGCTATACATGTATTTCCTCTCAGACGTTCTCAGGACATTTGCATGATACTCCTAGCGCTAATTATGACACAATAATATCTAAAAATCTTACATTCCAATTAGCGAATTAACCGAAATGGCATAAAAAGACCACGAATTGTTGAATGACCGATCAAACAATTTAACCCTCCCCATACATCAAATAGCTACTAATCAATTTATTACAACTAAATTTTGTGCTCATTTTCTTTTCTCCTTTCCCAGCTCAATAACATTAATACGATTTTAGAAATAAAATAATTGGCAAAATCCTAGAACAAACTACCTAGGAAGTAGCCTAGTAAAAGCTAATCTACTGACAATCATACCCCAATCTTACTGGCCTTGCGTTAGCTTTCTTTCAAAAAATCTCAGAAGGCATGACCGGTGATAAAGCTGTCTTGCGCGAGTATAGGTGTAAGTCAAATTGAATTCAGATAGATATGAACACCTTTAATCAGCCTAAAGCCATTTTATTATCAATATGCCTGGTAGGCATGCTATCCTCTTGCAAGGAGGATCTTCAGGAAACGCCTTCACCGGAACCCCCTCCTGTAGTGGATACCTCTGTATCAGAATTTTTCCAGAGCCTTCCTTCATGGGATGCCTTTGCGAATAATGCGCCTGTCATGGAAAGCACGCCTACAGGAGGACAGGGAGATCTCATTAGTGAAACCGTAGATGTACCACGTATCCAGGAAGACGGAAGCATAGACACACTCTATAATGTAACCTATACCTGTCAGGAAACGCCCTATACCCTTACACAGAATCCGGAACAGATAGTGATGTATAGCCCTGATGTAGAAATCCTATGGCCGGGAGCTCTCATACAGGGTAAAACCCATAAAGATCCTGTAGGTTCTCTCAGAGGACTGGTCATAGAAGAAAGAGACTCCATCAATGTCTCCATCCCCGGTTTACCTACCGGAGATAACTTCAGAAGAGTAAAGCCTAATCAAGCTACAGTAGGTTCTGCCATAGGAGAAATGGTTGGGAATGCCACTGCGGAAGGACTCTCTACCCCAAGCACCATCTCTTTCAGCATGGAGTCTTACTACTCTGAGAAGCAGATGGCCTTAAACATGGGGCTTTCTGGTAAGTATCTGGGATACTCAGGTTCAGCATCTGGAAGTATCAACAAAAATCAGTCTGAGAATACGGTAACAGTCCAGTTCTACCAAAAAATGTTTGAAGTAGTGGTGGAACCTCCTCAGACGCCAGCCGGGTTTTTCAGTGAAGACTTTACTCAGGCAAAGCTTCAGGAGCAGATAGGACTCGGAAGAATGGGAGGAGATAACCTGCCAGTCTATGTATCCAATATAGTTTACGGGAGAATGATGATGTTTTCCGTAACCTCTACGGCAAGCGAAACGGACATACGCGCCATGCTCAATGTGGCCTATAATAACATTGGGACCAACGTAAGAGCGAATATGTCTGCCAAGCAGAAAACTATTCTGGAGAAGTCTAAAATTACCATTACCTCTTTAGGGGGAGATGCAGATGCTACCATTGCGATGATCCAGAGTGGAAACTGGCGGGACTACTTCACCAATTCTGCTCCTCTATCCAGTGCGGCTCCCCTCTCCTATACCTTTAGAAATTTGGGAGACGGTAGCATAGCCAAGATCGTAGAGTCCGATGAATTCTCCATTTCAGAATGTACGGAGAAGATAGGTGTACCCGGCGTATATGACTTTGTAGCACCTGTCACCATAGGACTGGGAGATATTTCCTTTCCGGTAGAAACATTTACGGGAGACTTTAATGGCGATGGAAGTGAGGACATTTTGCTTAACCACAAAGGAAGCAATCTCAACCAAATCAAAATAGGATACGGGACAGCCAGTGGGACCTTTGATTTTCAGCCGGCAGTGGATAATCCCGAAAGACCTTCTGAAGGCTGGTCAGCCTACAAAACACATATAGCTGACATAAACGGGGACCAGGTAGATGACATCATTTGGAATATGCTGGATGGCACTGCCTTTGGGCCCAACAACAGAAATTACTTTACCCTAATTGAGGGTGGAAACAGCTGGGCATTCTCCGAGCAAACTACCTTCACAGGAGATCAGTGGAGCAGGTATAACCTACTCTTAGGAGATGTAGATAATGACGGAGCAGACGAGTTAGTCTGGAATCTTCTGGATGACAGCTTCGCTAATATGGTAGTAGTAGCTAACCTAAATCAGGATAATAAAGGATTAGACATAAGTCCAGCTACCTCCCTGGGAGCCAGAACCGGTCTTGGGGATTTTTGGGGAGAATACGCTGTACACATAGGTGATATAAATGGAGGGGGAGAGGACCTTGTCTTCAATGAACTAAAAAAACGTAATTACACAATAACAGGCCTTTCTAATAATGATGATACCTTTAGCCTTAGTCCTCAAACATGGGATGATTCTGAAGGATGGTATGATATAAGGGGCTATCTGGGAAATGCAGATAATAACACCCTTAAGGATATCATTTATTCCAGAGCTGGACTTCCAAGAACGAATTTCTCTTCTCCTAACACCAACTGGGTAATGGCCAATCTCAGTAATGGAGATGGCACCTTTACCACCACCAGATGGCAAAGTCACCCTGTACAACAGGACTGGGCTCCCTATCAAACTTATGTAGGAGATGTAGACGGAGATGGAATAGATGACCTAACATGGACCAACCAGGAGGCAGGCCTTGTCACGAGTACTATTTATACTGCCCTGGGTACCAGCAGCGGGGTATATGATTTTTCTCCCATTAAGCAGGAAAGTCCCTACCAGAACACCTGGGCACAGTACACCATCCACATGCTGGACATCAATGGAGATAGAAAAAAAGATCTGCTTTGGATCAAACCAGGTAGTAACACAGAAATCTATACTGCCTTAGCAAAATAAGTAAGGTGTTCAACCTATTTAGTGGGATCCTTCTCCTCGAGAGAAGGGTCCTTTTCTTTGGGTGAGTAAGTGATCAGGTTGACCGTCTAATATCATAAAGCTCTAAGAAAGAGGGACTTTGAGGGTCTAGAAGGGATATTTTGCTCCATATAGCTTTGTCGTTTCGAGAGCCTCAACGACCTTTTTGGGGGCACGTTAACTTGATCACCTACCTACCTAATAGGGTATCCAGCTTGACCAATTGTTTCTCGTATCTGACCGGAGCCGTCTGAAAATATTCCCTGGCCTCTAACAGGTTCTTTTCGCCTGCCTGCTTTCTCCCTAATTCCATTTGGCAAAGTCCCAGGTAGTACCGTGAAGTAGCTTTCTCATGGGTGGGTTCATTTCCCTGTGCGAGGCTATACGTACGAGCTTTCTCTAGATAAGGCAGCGCCTTGCTATATTCTCCTTTCTTGTAATGAACCAATCCTTTTCCCTCATAGGCTACCACTCCATATTTTGGGTAATCATTCCCTTGTTGTGCTTGTAAGAGTTCCTTGTAAGCGGCTATGTCCAGCTCATAAATACTGTCGGCTTCTTCAAGCCTATCCAAGGTAAGCAGGAGGCGACCCACCTGATCTAAAGCAGAGATTTTATAGGGATGAGGGCCATCAAATATCTGATTCAGAGAAGTATTCATTAGGTATTTGTACACCAGAGAAGAATCCC
>JBCBKZ010000374.1:0-5687 GCA_038520955.1 Bacteroidota bacterium
TTGGAGCATAGGGGAATATATAAGATTTCTAGAACTTCTTTCACAAGGTACTTGGGCAAAAGATTTTTTGCCCCTACATTCCAAAGAGGTACTCAGAAAGATATTTTGCCCTTACTATTTATCAGGCTTTGGAGCCATTATCAGTCTTAGGGGATTTCCCAAGTACATTTTTGTAACTTCCCTTATTAACCCAGCTCGCATATGCGTCTTCCAGGATTTTTATGTGTAATGTTTCTCTGTCTGTGGAGTCATTCTCTCTTCTCCCAGACTTCTCCTGACCTGGATTCTGTCATCACACGCTTTTTTGATCGTTATTCTTTTGAGGAGGAGTATCCTGTGAGACTACGCTTTGCGAAGAAGCCCAAAGGATGGACCGTCTATGAGGGTAGCTTCCTGGCACCGGATACAGTCGTGAATGAGCAGATCTACTGGTCCTCCGCTTCCAAAAGGTTTCTCCCCCTAGGCTACAAGCCTGCCAATGCCTACCAACGTACGCGCGATTTCGAAGTGAGACGCTACCTGAGAGAATATCAGACTGAAATAGACCTATTTGATCATACGCCCTTCTACGGCTATACCAACTGGTCCAGAGACGTGATTCAGGAATTCGAGCTGAATTCGGAGCAGAAGAAGAATCCCCTTTTCCTGGAAGGGCTGGCTTACGCCTATTGGACGGAGGCTGTGGCTGAGATCAGACCTACCGATCCCTACATAGCTGGAACAGACAGCACGGTAGGATATGGGAAGATGCCCTCAAAGGCTTTCAAGGAGCTTCGTAAAGGCATACAGGCTGCCCTAAATGCTTATGAGAAAATTCCGGATTTAGATCCTGACTTTCTCATGAAGGACAGCACCCCCATTTCTTCCTTTCTCCCAAATGCCTATATGAAGGCGGCCCACCTATTTAGATCCGTACGCGAGGATAGATGGGGTAAGAATATGCTGAACAAGGCAGATTATCCTGAAGAGGCGCTTGCAGATACACGTACCATGTTAGATGCGCTTAATAAGGAGGCTTTTCTCTTCTGCTGGGAGGAAAACGAGATCTATCCCATCTGGTACCTGCAACAGACGGAAAAAGAATACGCCTCCCTAAAGGTGATTTACCTTCCCTTACTGGATGAGTCCTACTACCTGGAAATGCTGAGAAAAGAACTTCCTGCTTTTGGGTTTACGGCTTCCCTGGATCTGTTTGAAAATGAGCAAAGGCAGTTTGTCTACCTGGAAGATGGAAATGGGCAAAGGCCGCTACCAGAATTGATCTTACAAGCTTATAGCCAAGACACTACCCAGCAGCTTAGGCTGGTAACAGAATACTATCCTTATCTGCCCGGAAGGGAATTCCGACTGGAGATTTCTGAAGATGCTCTCATGGGTGCCTCCTGGCTTTCCCTTAAGGAGAATCGAGAGAGGTTTCTGGAGGGAAAACTAGAAGGGAATTTCCTGAGCAGAAGAACGCTGATTTTGCTGGACTTTCTCACTGCTTATAGCTGGAATTCTCCCGTACACTTCCTGAATGTACCGGAGAAGGAGCTGTCTTTTCTCAAGGAGAACCTGACGACTTATGGAAGGACGTATCTGCTGGAGCCGGGGATGAAGGAGTAGGGATTTTGGAATTTTTCTTTCCAGTGCTTCGTCGCCTTCCGCGGCAATCCATATCTGCCCCTGGGACTTCCTTTTTTCCTAAGCAAAAAAAGGAAGCAAAAATGCATTGTCCCTCCAATGCAACGCTTCTATCCTCCCACAACCCGTGGAGGAACGGCCAACCCAAATAAAGACCTTTTAAGGTTTCAATCTTCTTCAAGATAAGCTTGTCATACCGCAGAGGATGTGGTCGGCTTTTGGGTCATGCGGTATCTCGCGTAGCTTATACCGAAATTAACTTTCAAGCAATCGCTAGATACCGTTTGACGCTGCAGTCTAAACGCTAGCCCAACGGCATGACAAAAAATAAATGAAATGCTTGGAGTAGGATGGTCCCTGTACTTCGACAGGCTCAGCAACCAAGATTCTAGAAGGGGCTAGTTGTACCATTAACCTTAGTCGTTTCGAGAGCCTCAACGACCTTAGATGGAATGCTTTTTTGACCCCGGCTGACCCTGCTAGCTATACCCTACATGCCCACCGGGGTGACGGGTAGAATCAAATTCTTCTAATGCCGAGTTTTTCTTCCAGTTTTTGAATTTCTCTTTCGAGCTGTTCTTCGTAGGGGAGAAGCTTGTTGAGCTTTCTCAGGCTTTGGAGTGAGCCCGCATTATCTCCCATGAGGCTTTGGATGGACAAACGTCCGGAGATAGCTCCGAAGTGTCTCTTTTCTCTGGAAAGGGTTTCTTCTATGTCTTTGAGGGATGCTTTGAAATCTCCTCTGAGGAAGTAGGCAGTCGCGCGCTTATTCCAGCCCTCTGCATAGTCAGGGGACATCTTGATGATTTTAGAAAATGCTTTGATGGCTTCCGTGTAGTTTCCCAGTCCCATCTCTATCATCCCGCTCTCCATGATCTTGTCAACCTGGGCGTTACCACTGTCCATCCATATTTCCCAAATGCTGTTCTCGAGTTTCTCTTGTTGATGATCCTCCTCAGCTAGCTGCAATGCAGCAAACAGGCTATCTAGCTTTACTTCACGCATAGTTTTTATTCCAGAATCAGTATAGTTAAGAGTGTGCGGAGGAGTACAGTAGCAAAAAACTACTGCTGTCAGGGCTAGCGTGTGGATAATACGTCTGGTAGATAAGAGCATTTATATAATAAACATTATGTGAGGGAAAACCTAATTTGTTCCCAGGTTTTCCGGCTCAGGAACAGAGACATCCATGGAGGTCAAGCGTTCCTCTATTTGTTTATTCTTCTCAACTAAGGTGAGTATCTGTTTGTTCTCTATCTCCAGCATGGCATCAAAGTCCCGGAAGTTATTATCTATCTGGTCTTTGATATGCCGAATGTATGACTTTAGCTTCCCATCTATTTCTTTCTCCAACCGCTCCCGTCCTTCGTCTATTTCTTTTTGATATGATGTTAAGAACTTATTCTTTTTTAAGCTTACCGTAATCCCGGCAAAAAGTAATCCTATGGTGGTGACTATTCCACCGGTTATGTCCAGCACCATACCTTGGGTTACCGTGGCAAGTACCACACCCACCACAGCAATTCCACTTCCTGTGGCTATATCTGGTGAAAACGAGACATCACCGGCAAAAATTTCTTCCCCAATGAAATTTTCCTCCTTCTTCAGGAATCGTTTAAACCTCTCCTGAAGTTCGAAAAGAACAACACTTCGCCTATCTGCAATATTCCCAAAAATGTCATGATTGTTCTTGAGAATGGTTTGACTGTTCTTAATCTTCAGGTCTATGATTTTGGCCATCTGCTGAATATTCTCAGCTATGTCCATCACCCCATCACTGAGCTTATCCTGAAAGCTGTCTGACAGGTCCCTATCCAGGTCTTTATGCATCTTGTCCAGCCATTCTTTCACGGAACTTTCTTTAGAAAAAACAGATAGGATAGATCTTTTTGCGAGGGTAAAGAAGCCTAAACCTGAAGAGAGTTTCCGCTTACTTTCCCGGGTAATCTTATCATAGCTCCCCAGTACATTTTCCACCAGTAAATCCACCTGTTTGGCGGATCTACCTTCCTGCTCTACCAGGGTTTCTTTTATGTCTACTCTGAAGGCTCTATCAGAAGCTAACTGAGCCTCTCTGTCATGTAGACCGGCCCGTATTCTTCCATTGATATTCAGTGCCGTGTCTATGTTGTTCGCCAGTTTTAAATAAGGCGCTTTGCCACCTGTGATATGGGACTGTATGTAATCTCTTACGCCCAGGAACCCACTCTCTCCCAGCTCTCCTTCTTGCTCCTGCTTGGCAGACACCGCAAAAACATTGGGATCACTTATTCCTTTTTTTAGGGCATAATCAAACACCCCCTTGATATTGATGGCCAAATCATCATTTGGCATCAGGTCCTTCTGCTGAAGCACGAAAATGATTTTCTTCCGCCATTCCTCGTGAATATAATCGAAGAAGGCCCATGCTGATTGGCGATATGGATTCTTAGCTTCAAACACGAACACGATCAAATCACTGGCCGGAATAAAATTTTCTGTGATCTCCTGATGATGATCTATAATGGTATTGGTTCCGGGTGTATCTACTATGGATATATCTTGTAATGTCTCCACAGGGAGAAAAATCTTCTTCAGATATGGATTTACTACCAGCGTCTCTTCCTTCTCTCCATAAATCACTTGCTGTATGGTGTCAGTACAGGGATCAGGCGCCACTTTCACTATCTCCCTTCCCGTGGACAGGAGGGCATTCACAAAGCTACTCTTGCCAGCCTTCACCTCTCCTACTATCACAAACATGAAAGGCTCATTGACACGATCTCTCAGATCATTAACCGTTTTGGCCAAATCATGATTCTCATTATCTATGGCGATTCCATGTAGGTCTTTTACTATTTCCGTAAGACTAATTCTCAAAGACTGGAGGCGCTGATCTAATATTTTCGTTGACATGTGCGTGGATTAATCCCTACTATTATTCTCCGGAGAATATTCAGGAGAACCTAGTGATTAGATGATAGCTAAGCACAGAAGTAACGCTGGCTTAGATGATACCTATCAATATATGGGGATTTTTATTTACAATCCACTGGTACTGGAAGAGGGAGAACTGAAGCGATATTTTTCTACCAGCTTCTTGAACCTGGGCTCTTCTTTATAGTCTTTCATAGCTGTATAGGCCACAAACTGTCTGATATCCAGTCCGGCTTTCAAGGCTACTTCCAGATTATGATAGAAAGGCTCATGCTCTCTCTGCTGGGCATAAATAGCTGCTAACACTCCGTAAGCTTTCCCTTGATTGGGTTCAAGGTGAATCACTCTCTCCACATCAGATACCGCCTGCTCATACTCGTTTCTTCTTAAGTAAACGAGTCCTCTGTTGTAATAGGCTTCACTGTATTCAGGATCTATTTCTATGATTTCATTGAAATCTGCTATGGCTTCATCAAATCTTCCCTGATGAGCAATAAGGCTTCCTTTTGCACTTAATGCTTCCAGGTTCTCTGAATCTATCATCAGAATGTGATTATAGTGTCCTTCTGCAGATGAATAATCATTCATTCTCATGTATGCGTTGGCCAGCATATAATCTATGGGAATGTAGCTCTTCTCGTCTCTCACTGGAATCTGTGATAAGAAATGAATAGCTGCATCATATTCTCTTTTCTCCACCATTCCTGCTCCTAATACCACCATCAGCTTCTCATACATTCTTGGTGGAATGCCTGCTGGGTCGTTAGCTGCCACTACTTCTTCAAACACGCCTTTATCCGGGTCATGTGTCAGCTCTGAAGTAGTTAGGTAGTATAGTCTTATTAATGCTGAGTCATTAGACAGTGGAGAATAATCTCCCCATAGCATCAGATTGGTGTAACAAGCTTTAAACAGCTTGCCCGCTTCTTTCCCGGATTCTTTACATCCGTTAAAATTTTGCTGGTCCAGGTTGATCAGAGATCCTTGATACTTGAGAATCTCCTCTCCTAGTAAGTTGGCATATCCATTAAAGGGTGTTTTACATCCATTATCTGCATCTGCCGTCAGCAATACTACATTGAAGCGGTTATCACTGGCCTGGAAAGCGCACTTGTCCATTAGGAGGCTTCCTTTTTCTGAAAGGAAGC
>JBCBKZ010000375.1:0-5685 GCA_038520955.1 Bacteroidota bacterium
CTGCATCTGCTGATACAGCCTAACCTACTTACCTATGTGTTCATTTCTAGTGAAAACAGAATCAGATATGCCAAGTCCTTCCTGAATGAACAGGACATGCGGCAGGATATTTTCTTGCGCGTCATCTTTGAGTCTGAAGAAATACTTTCCTCCTACAAGCAGGAATGTGTCTGTATCTCAGCAGAATCCCGTTTTACCCTTATCCCCAACTCCTTTCATTCTGAACGGGAAGCTCTACAGATAGCCAGGGCTGTGTTAGAACCTCAGCTGGGGGAACACGAGATCCATAGCAGCCTGATTTCCACCATGGATGCATGGTCATTGTATATTCTGCCAGATGCTACTCAGCACATCCTCCAGAAGTATTTTCCCAAACTCACGAATCAGCATATAACTCCTATTTACTCACGCATTTCCCGCATGTTGAGTGAAACGGAACCAGATCATATCCTTCTCCATGCCTTCCCGGGCTATATCATCATGACTATCTGTAAGCAAGGGAGTGTGCATCTCATGAATGCCTACCCTTATCGTACTGAAATGGATGCCTACTACTTCTTAAGGAGCAACTTCCAAATCATGCATTTTGATAATGACGTACCTATTTATGCCATGGGAATGTTTAACCAGTATGCCCCTACCCTTCTATCCCTAAAAAAAGACCTTCCTAATATGAAGCCGCTGGATATTTTCCATTCTTTCCTGGACACACAAATGGATGCAGGTACGCCCTGGCATTATGCGTTTTTAGCAGTGTAGTGGGGTAATTTTGAATGATTGAGTTTTGAATGAGAGAATTTTGAGTTTTGAATGAGCGAATGAGAGAATTTTGAATGAAAGAATATTCAAGTAGAGGCGAAAGATTTTTCGCCTTAGCTGTGCAAGATTAACCCTCTGATAGGGAGTGAGTGATTGAATTTTGAATGGGAGAATAAGTGAGTTTTTCTGGATTAGCGTTTACATAACTATTTTTACTTGAGAATTACCGGAGGCATATTAAGAGGAAGACAAATTCACATCCCAAAGGGATTGCCGGTAAGACCTACCACAGACAGGGTGAGGGAAGCCCTCATGAACATTCTCCATCAACGGCTGGACTGGGAAGACATTCATGTACTCGAGTTATTCAGTGGCTCCGGTATTGTAGGCATGGAGATGTATAGCAGAGGCACTACCCATATTCACTCAGTGGAGATGAACGCAAAATGTGTCCGAGCCCAAAAGACCCTCCATAAACAGTTATCCATAAATAAGATCAATATCTTCCAGCAGCGTGCACAAACATATGTAAAACAATGTGTAGAGAAGTACGATTTAATCTTTATGGACCCTCCCTATGAAATGCCCGGTCAGGAAGCATTGCTTATGGAAATTCTCCAAAAGCCTTTATTAAAAGAGGATGGGATCCTCATCCTGGAACACAGAAGTAAATACGACTTTTCTTCTATCCCTGCCTTTGTAAGAACGAGGACCTATGGTTCCAGTAGCTTAAGTTTTTTTGAGTTGGCAGATGATTCTGAGGGCTAGGTGGTAGAATTACCCGGAATTCTTAGTACATTCTGTATAAGAATTTATTAACCAGAAATCCTCTTTTATGAAAATAGCCCTGTTCCCAGGCTCATTTGATCCTATCACCAAAGGACATGAAGAGATAATCCTCAGAGGATGCAGCATTTTCGATGAAATCATTGTGGCCATAGGGGTCAATGCCCAAAAGAAATATTTCTTCTCCCTGGAAGAGAGAATGGAGATGCTGGAGCTTACATTTAACAATGAGCCCAAAATCAGAACCGCTTATTATACAGGACTTACGGTAGACTATGCCAGAGAGCAGGGAGCTCAGTTTATTCTCAGGGGCTTACGATCACCCCAGGATCTGATGTATGAGCAACCCATTGAATTGGTTAATAAGCACATGGCGCCAGATCTGGAAACCCTCCATCTTTTGAGTAGTCCTCAAACTGCGGCTATTTCCTCTACCATCGTACGAGAAGTAATTAAGTATCAGGGAAAAATAGATGGAATGTTACCTGTTCCAGTAGTCTCCTACATTAAACAGCTGAAGTATAAACAGGAGAAGATAAGTTGAGGGGTAGCTAAAAATTCTATTTTGGGAGATTGCTATATGAGCCACGTCGCCTGCAGCGGCCCTTACTTTTTTCTTTAGCAAAAAAAGTAAGCAAAAATGCAATGTCCCTCCAATGCAACCCTGCAAGCCTCCCACAACCAGTGGAGGAACGGCCTCCCCCAGAAATTAACCATAACTTGAGGAGAATAGTGGGAATTTAGCATCAAAAGATTGATACTAAACTCCCATGAATAGAACTAAGAATCCAGTTCTATCTCTTTCTTCAATTCTAATGAAAGCTCGTCTAACTGAGCGGTATCTACTGAGGCAGGTGCATTCAGCATGACATCTCTTCCCTGATTGTTTTTTGGGAAGGCAATGAAGTCCCTGATAGAACTAGCGTGGTGCATGATGGAACAGAGCCTGTCAAACCCAAAAGCGATCCCCCCATGTGGAGGCGCACCATACTCAAAGGCACCTAGCAGGAATCCAAACTGCTCCTCTGCTTCCTCAGGCGTGAAGCCTAACAACTCAAAGTTTCTGGACTGTACCCCCCTGTCATGGATACGAATAGATCCTCCACCTATTTCCCAACCATTGATCACCAGGTCATAGGCATCTGCTCGTAAGGCTTCCATGGAATCTTTATCCATACCTCCTTCCATCATCTTCTGCATATCTTCCTTTCTGGCAGAAGTGAATGGGTGGTGCATGGCATGAAAACGCTGAGAATCTTCATCCCACTCCAGTAGCGGGAAATCCACCACCCATAGCGGCTGAAATCCACTATCTCTCAATCCCATCCTACTGCCCATTTCCAATCTCAGTTCATTCAGCTGCTTACGGGTACTATCAGTATCCCCACTGAGAATAAGCATAAGGTCACCCGGCTGAGCACCCATCTTCTCTGCCCAAGCCTTGAGGTCATTCTCATCGTAGAATTTTCCTACAGACGATTTCAGGCTACCGTCCTCATTATATTTAACATACACCAGCCCTTTAGCCCCTATCTGAGGACGCTTCATCCATTCTGTCAGGTTCTTGATGTCCTTATTAGAATAGGAAGCTGCCTGGCCTGGCGCGTTAATTCCTACTATGAGTTCTGCGTCATTAAACACGGCAAAATCTTTCCCTTTAGCCACCTCATTCAGCTCCACAAACTTCATCTCAAAGCGGGTATCTGGCTTATCAGATCCATATAGCTTCATCGCCTCATCATATGTCATGCGAGGGAAGTCTCCCAACTCAACATTCAGCATCACCTTGAAAAGATGCTTGACCAATCCTTCAAAAGTGTTCAGCACATCATCACGCGTCACAAAGGACATTTCACAGTCTATTTGGGTAAACTCCGGCTGACGGTCCGCTCTCAAGTCCTCATCCCTGAAACACTTAACTATCTGAAAGTACTTGTCCAAGCCGGATACCATTAGTAGCTGCTTAAAGGTCTGAGGTGACTGTGGCAGGGCGTAAAACTGTCCCGGGTTCATACGGCTAGGAACCACAAAGTCTCTGGCACCTTCAGGCGTACTCTTGATCAGAACAGGTGTCTCCACCTCAATGAAGCCCTGACTATCCATATAGGTACGGGTAGCTATAGCCAGCTTTCCTCTGAAAATCATGTTAGACTGAACAGGCTTTCTCCTCAGGTCCAGATAGCGATAAGCCATTCTCAGGTCATCTCCCCCATCTGTCTCATCATCCAGGGTGAAAGGAGGCACCTTGGAAGCATTCAGAATTTCCAGCTTGCTTACTTCAATTTCAATGTCTCCCGTAGGAATATTGGGATTTTTATTGGTACGTTCGCGCACCTTTCCGTTTACCCTAATGACAAATTCCCTTCCCAGCTTTTTGGCCTGCTGGTAGGTAGCGTCATCCTCCGCATTCACTACTATCTGGGTGATGCCATAGCGGTCCCTTACGTCCACAAAGGTCATGGCTCCAAAGTCTCTGTTCTTGTTCACCCAACCGGAGAGGGTAACTTCTTGTCCTACATGTTCAAGGCGTAGTTCGCCACAGGTATGTGATCTATACATGAATTTGGTCTATACTAGTTCTAAACGCGCTTTTTTTGTTCGGCTGCAAATATAAGCCGAAAAGCGCTTGAAGTACAGCTATGACCGTATATTTCCTACGCCTGAAAAAGGTTGTGGGGTTAGGAAGGTTTCCCAACATTCAAATGGTGGGCTCGTGGACACTATGTAGATACTGTAAACCCTTTCACACATGCCCCAACCCCTCTAATGGGGATTCCCTAATGGCCTCAGTACGTACATCTCCTCTTGGGAGGAGAGAAAGAGGTGGGTTAGGTAGCTTATGATCTGCATGCTGAGTGGCTAGGCGATTTTTTTTCGCCCTTACCAGACTGGTTGGGATAAGGCAAGCCTTGTCTTTACGGCAGATCATATTCCGCGAAGATGTATTCCTTGCCTCTGTGGGTGAGGGTGAAGATAGCTTTTCCGTCTTCTTCGTAGACTTTAGGGGAGAATTCTTCCTTTAGGAAGGCTTGCTCGTTGGCTACGCGTTTTTTGAATCTATTCTCCACATGGTAGACGCCTTCCAAAAAATCATCCAGTATGGTTTCCGTTTCTGTGAGGTAAGCCAAAGCCTCGGGACTTAGGGATAAGCCCAGATCATTGATCATATTTCTGGCATCCTTGACGGAGTAGGTATAATCTATGTCTTTGGGGAATCGAGGGAGACGGCTTTTGATGATTCTTTCCAGCCTTTTAAAGTCAGACATCTGTTAGGTGTTTAGGTGGTTTGCTCTGAGGTTTCAGGAATAAGCGGAAGTTGACTCATCCTGAGCAGTATTTGCGCAGTAGTTTTTACGTCCTTTTCACAATAACGGGTGATTTTTTCTACATCTTTTTCATCCCAGAAGACACCCGATACCTGGCTTCCGTCTATTTCGTCCTTTGGAGAAGGGACATCCAGAATGGCCGCTAGCAGGTCCAGGCTGGTGTAAGATTTATAATCCCCGAACTTCCAGAGTTCCATGCTGTCAAGGAAGTTGGTTTCCCAAGGCTTTTTCCCCTGTGTCCGAAGGGTATAAGGAACCGGCATCCCATTAATGACATACCTACGTCCCAGGTAAGGGAAGTCAAACTCTTTCCCGTTATGAGCACATAGATTACGCCCATCCTTACTCATAAACTTATTCAGCATATCCCCAAATGCACTCAGGATGACGGCCTCATCTTCTCCAGAATAGGACTTAAGGGTGATAGAGGGTATCCCATTTTCTGAAAAGCGCAGGTAGCCACAGGAGATACAGACGATTTTCCCAAACTCCGCATAAATCCCGGCCTTATCTTTAAAGATCTGGTCAAAATCCAGAGGTTCTCCATCCTTTACCAGTCTGAGCGCTTTTTTCTGCCAGTGTAATTGTAGCCTGCTGTCTAATTCCCCAAAGTTGGGAACACAACTGACGGTTTCTATATCAAGAAACAAGATATTCTCCAGGGTCTGAATGCTAAACATATGGTGGTTGCTCGTTGGTTGAGGGTAGTTAAGATACGCTAATTTCTCTCTATCCAAAAGTCCGGTTATACGCACAAGCTGGTACTTCATTACCTCTTAGACTGTTGATGATCAAAATGTCACCATTCTTGACC
>JBCBKZ010000376.1:0-5683 GCA_038520955.1 Bacteroidota bacterium
TTTATTAAACGCTTAATGAATTAATCGACTATTTTATGAATTTCATTCAAAGACTCGCTCATCGCTTATTTAATACCCAATCCAGCGAAATACCCACTAATTCTTCTTCAAGAGGCAATATCCTCACTGGAACAAGAAAAGGTATTTCTTCAAGGATCATTAGTATCAAGCAGGAAAAGCTTCCCCTGCAGGATGAATTTGGAATCATTACGATAGTTAGAAAATCCTAAAAAAGAAACAGAAACTGCAAAATGCAGCTTCTGTAACTTCTGTAAAAGAGAATACTATTTATTTGGCGATCATGATTCTCTTGACATACTGTTTCTCTACCCCCTGATAGGTCAATAGATAAATACCTGGACGCAAGTATGGGAGCTTTACCTGACGTCTCTGTTGGTTTCCGGTGTTTGTCCAGTAAACCTGTCCGAACTCATCCATAAGTCTAAATGTACCTTGAGAGTCTACGCTTTGCGGAAGCTCTATCTGGAAGTCTCCATTGCTAGGATTAGGATATACACTAAGTAGATCCTCACCCGCAAAATCGTTGGAGTCATTATCTCCTATGGTGAACTCATATACGTAGGGGTCCCCCAGGAAGCCTTTCGCACCTTTTTCCGAGTAAGGGGTTACTACCAGCACATAATCTCCCTTAGCCGGGAACCATGGGATGAAGTTTCCTCCACTGTCTCCGAAGAGTGCCCATGGAGCTACATTCTCAGATCTGCTAAAGGTCTCAGGACCCTCCAATTCAAAGATGACGCTCTTGGTATTTTCGTTGGTGAGGGCTTCTATGTTGATTCCACCGGTGAACTTATCCATGTTGATGAAGTCTCCCATGCTGAGCATACCTACCTGCACATCTGTCTCTGCATTAATGAGTGCCAAGCCTGTAACAGTAGGAAGTAGCTCTGCTATGTTAAGCTCATAAGCTCCCATGTCTATGGCCACATTTTGGATTCTGGTCATACCTGCCAGGTCTCTATTTCCTACTGCTACGGAATCCAGACCTACATCTATAGCGGGACTTCCCAGCATTAAGGTGAAGTCTCCATTACCAGGATCTGTGAAAAGAGGATCAGCATTGATATTTCCAGTACCTGCCTTCCCTCCTTGCATCAGCGAGTAGGTAACTTTGATTTTATTACCTGGGTTAAAGAAATAGGCCTGTGAGGGATCAGATGGATAGGAGAATGGATCATAGGTATGATTCCAGAATATGGAGTTAACAGTAAGACCATTGGTGTTATCAGTATTAATAGCACCAAACTCCTCCGCATAATTCTCTGAGAAAGTAGAGCTTCGGATGTTTAGTCTACCATTAACAGTGGAAATAGCACCTCCAACCTCATTAGCTTCATTGCGATAGAAGAGGCTATTATCTATGTTTATTCGGCTATCATTTGTATGAATGGCTCCACCTGCAAAGTCCTCAGCACTATTGTCTGTGAAAATACTTCTGGAGAAACGGAGCCTACTACTAATTCCGTACACTGCGCCACCCCACTCTTCAGCTGAATTTCCTGTGAAGTCTGTATCGAAGAAACTTACTTGTCCAAAATAGGCGAAAACAGCACCTCCAGATTCATCCGTAGAGTTTCTGGTAAAGTCACAGTTCCTGACGGTTACTACTGCAAGTTGATCTTCCTCACCCAGTACTTGTAATCCGCCTCCATATCTTTCCATCCCCTCAGTTACTTCTTCATCCGTGTCTCCTCCTGTAATGGTGAATCCGTTTATCAGCGCTTGTGTTACTCCATTTGCTTTTACTACGTGCATGGAGCTCACATAGGGATCAGTTTTGCCATTAACAACTAGCTTACCACTTAGAATTGTCTCATTATTCTCCCAGTCTCTTTGACCTCTTCTGATCTCTGTTCCATCAAAGCCACCATAAAGGGCTATGCTATCCATAAGTTGGAAAGAGGCAAAAATATCACCCGTCTGGCTAGGTAGATAGGTACCCTGAGCTACCCAGATTTCTTTCACCCCTTCACAGAGTTCTACCTGAGCTAAGGCATCTTGTAAATCTGTAAAGGCATGCTCCCAGGACGTACCCTCATTATCCCCTTCAGCAGTGATGTCTACAAATAGGACTGAATCTGGAGGACAAACAATGCGAGGCACAAACTCATAGGCGCCCATGTCTACTCTGCCATCCAGAATCCTTGGGTTTCCTAATAAGTCTGTGGCTTGTGATGTATCATCATTGGAGCCAGCATTAATGGCGGGACTTCCTTCTGCCAAAGTCAAGTCAAGAATAGAGGTATTTGTGAAATTAGGATTCAGAGAAATGTTGCCTTGTCCCGGATATCCCTTCTCAACTATGGAGAAAGTTACTTCAGTTAGTTGCTGAGAAGCTTTGATCGCAGGATCGTTTTGTATCCCCCAAAGGATAGAGTTTACTACGCTTCCATTTCCTCTCATGTTAATTGCTGAACCTTCTCCGGCAGTACGAGATCTATTTCTGAGAAAGGTAGAGTTAATGATCATAGGGACACTCTTGGAGCCAGTAAAGATGGCTCCTCCTTTATTTCCTTCATTCTGAGCAAATTCACAATTGTCGATCAGGATGGTAGGACTAAAGCTGAAGATAGCTCCACCTTCTTCCTTTCTGGCCAGGTTATTCTGGAAAACAGACTTGATGATTTTAGGATGGCTATCCGTTCCTTCTGTGAGAATGGCACCTCCATCTCCTCTGGTTTCATTTTGGGAGAAGAAACAGCTTTCTATGATGGGGCTTCCCTTATCATTATAAAGTGCACCACCATCTCCATCGGGAGCTATGTTTTTGATGAACCTACAGTTTTTGATGGTAGGATTAGCTACAAACTGGGGTTGGCTATTTAGCACAAGCAATCCTGCGCCATGTCTTTCATAGCCCTTTCCTCCAGCATATCCTCTTCTAATGGTAAAGCCATCCAGGACAGCCGTATTTCCACAGTTCAGGGCGCGTACTACATGCCAGGAATTATCTTCTACATCCAGAGAACCTATGTCTCCACTCAGGTTGGTACGGTTAGCCACCCAATCCCGCTCTTCTCTTTCCTGCTCATCACCAGCAAAGCCTCCATACACTTCTATGTCTTCCAGTAACTGGAAGGCGATGTCAGGATCTGTTCCCTGGGTGGGGTAGTAGGTGCCTGCGGCCACCCAAATCTCAACTTTCTCAGAACAGAAATTGGCCTGAGCTAAGGCATCCTGAAGGTCGTTATAGGCATTCTTCCAGGACTTACCGTTATTTTTTCCTTCTGAGTCTGCTTTTACATAAATGACTTCAGGACAGGGGTTATCAGAAATGGAGAATTCATATGCGCCCATATCTACAGCCGTACCTGAAATTCTGTCATTTCCTGCCAGATCGTGCGCCAGAATAGAACCGCTAGTAAGACCCGTATTGATGACGGGGCTGTAGTAAAGAAGACTGAAATCGTCTCCGGCAGGGTGGACAAATCTTGGGTTCTTGTTGAGGTTGTTAATGCCGGTATAGCCACCTTCTACCAGAGAGTAGTTGATGATCAGACCAGTTCCATCTACAGAGATAGGTCCGTCTGTTTCATTCCCCCAGAAAATACTATTGAGTACTGAGGTAGTACCTCTTACTCTGAGGGCGTCTCCCAGTTTTGTTCTGGCTTTATTTCTGGAGAATGTTCCGTTTAACACATCCAGTACCCCTACATTTCCTACATAAACGGCACCTCCCTGCTCAGCTTCATTGTCAATGAAGAGAGAACTTACCATGCGTTGGCGGGTACCGTCAGCATAGATAGCTCCTCCTTCTTCTTCCGTACTGATGTTACGCTGAAATTTACAGATGTCTATAGAGACAGAGCTTGAAGTCTTATGCACATAGATAGCTCCTCCATCTCCTCTGGCTGTGTTATCATAGAAGGAAGAATAGCTTATTTCTGCCCTTGTGTTAAACATGTCTATGGCTCCTCCATTTCCTCTGAGAGCTTGGTTATTAATGAAAGAGCAGTTGGCTATTTCGGCTTTGGCTACATCCACCATCTGAAAACCAGCTCCATGTCGTTCTGCACCAGATCCATCTGCATATCCGTCTCTGATGATGAAGCCATCCAGAATAAAGTAGTCTTCTATGTCTCTGGCTTCTACAATATGCCAGCTGTTATCTGTAAAGCTACTGCTTCCTATGGCTCCACTAAGAATGGTCAGATTGGCTTCCCAGTCTCTTTGGTTGAGTTTATCCTCAGTTCCTGCAAATCCTCCATAGATTTGAAGACCATCTCTCATCTGGAAAGATTCTGTGGGATCATCCGTTTCGGATGGCAGGTAAGTGCCGGCAGCTACCCAAATATTTTTTACTCTGGGGCAGGAAGAAGCCATTTGTAAGGCTGTTTGCAGACTGACGTAAGCATCTTCCCAGCTTTGACCATTATTGGCGCCAGTGGCACTTGCGTTTACATATAGTCTCCTGATGTTTTTTCCTTCATCATCTTTACAGTCAAAGGTGGGGGCTGGTGGAGCCGGAGGGGGTGGGGGAGTGTCCTCCTTTTTTCTGATCTCAAACTCTATGGTTTTAGCGTCAACCACATTCCCTCTTCCACTAGGCCTGTCATACACCTTAAAGGTCAGGGTGTATACGCCAAACTGGTAAGGCCATGCGATGTAAGAAGGCCCGGCGTCCTTATCTCCATTGATAGAGTAGGGAGCATTATTCTCTATTCTATCATAATCAAAGGGACCGGAAACAATGAATTCACCACTACCTACATCTCCTGAGGTAACCCCTACTATAGATATAGGTTCGAGCGTATCTTCATAGATCAGAACATTTCCATCTTCCAGGTCTTGAATGGGTAGGTTTGTGTCTGCGTCATATAGGACGAACTTTTCAAATTTGGGATCTTGTTGGGCCACAACGGAAAGTTGGGCAAAGACAAGAAGACCCAGGCATGCAGCGGCTAACCAACTGCCTGTTAGTTTTTTCATGGGTAGTATTTCGGTAATCAGCGGATGTGCGTTCTTCATAATCCACTATGTGTACAACATATGTAGCGGAAGATGCACCCGGATAAATAAGAGCAAGTACTGGGTAAAAAAGAACTCGTAGGCTCTTTACGTATTAGATGGGTTAGAACCCCAAAAGTAACTTCGTTCAGGTTCTAATTAAATCAGGGAAGAGATTCAAATATACAGAATATTTTGAGAATCCTCATATTTCCCTGTCCCATAAATTTGCAAAGAAGTGCTACTATTGAACAGAAGTGAGAGAATCCAGTACGGAATACCGGATTCTCTCTACTAGTTAGTGTGCGATAACAATTCTACTGGTTTCCATGTGTTCACCATTTTGGGCTTGGAGGAAATATACCCCTTCAGCCAGGTGTGAGAAGTTTAACTCTTCTCTCCTTTGTCCCTCAGAAAGTGTGGTCTGCCAGATAGTACTGCCCATCATATCCGTCAGCTGTAAATCTGTATCTCCATACCAGTCAGTAGGTAAACTGAGACTAGTAAGCCCGCTAGATGGGTTAGGAAAAACTTGAACCGTAAATGGATCATCGCTGAATGAGGGATCTGGACCTAGGACTCTGAATGAGACTTCTTTGAAGGGCTCAGCTTCGCCTTCCGCTCCTACCATTCTATAAGGAGTAGCTTTAAGGGTGTACCTTCCTGGGTATAAAGTAAACGGCCTAAAGTCTCCATCTCTATCACCAAATAAGGC
>JBCBKZ010000377.1:0-5674 GCA_038520955.1 Bacteroidota bacterium
ACAGAAGTAAGTCTTCTTTAAACTGATGATCAGTTACCCTCTCCGCATTCTTTCTGAATGACCTAGTAATCCTACGCCACCGCCCGAGTGGATGACCATACAGTTCCCTTTCAGGGACTGAAGCTGCATGACCATTTTAGCCGTCATAAATAGTTTGGCTGAATAAATAGGGTCTGTCAGGATTCCTTCTTCGCGAGCAAACTCCTGAATGAATTGACTGAGGTTACTATTCACCTGACCAAAAGATTTAGCCGTTACGGGTAGGTGCCAGCTGATAGGTGGGAGTTGAGGAATACTTCCCGTAAGAGATTCAACCCAGGTTGATGCTTTGTCAAAAATTTGTCCATAATCATCATTGGGGGCGCCTATTTTTACGAAGTGGAGGTGGGGTTTCTTGCCAAGCGCTCCCAGCATATAGGCTGTACAGGCAGCAGTAAATCCTGTCCCAAGGTCCATGAAAATGTGGTCCATTTCCTCTTTTTCTTCTTCCTCATTTCTGATTAGGTCCAGGCTAAGGGTGGCAGCACCTGCTACAGCCTCTTTCACAGAGCCTCCCTCCGGCAAGATAAATACGGAGTGATCTACTATATCAGCATACTTTTGGGCCTCTTCATCTACCGTCTTCCAAGCTTCTGGGGAGATCCAGTGTATTTTATCCGGTCTGGCAAGGAGTTGGGTAAGAAACCAGTTCCCCTTAGGAGAGAGCTGGTGTGACTCCTTTAGCCAAAGAGAGTAGGGGAGATGATTCTCATTAAGGAGCTGGACTATCCCACATACATGGTTAGAAAAGGCAGTGCCAATTACAATGATTTCTTTTGGTCCGGTATGGAGCAGATAGGGGATTAATGAGGCGTATTTTCTCTTTTTATAACCACTGATCCCAAAGCCGGATTCGTCCTCTCTTTTCACAAATACCTTCCTGGATTGGGAAGAAAAGGAGGGGATAGAATTAAGTCTGCTCTGGTAGAGCAAATTTCTATCACATAAGTCCAATATGGCTGCAGAGATATCCTTACTCCCTGCATATTCCTGACTATGGCTTAAATCACTTTGCATGTGCAGAAAATATACACTTTTTGTATAACTTAGCGCCCAACCAGATGCAGCTATATGACATTAATATCTTCTATCTCAGGGATCAGGGGCACTATAGGTGGTAAGATCTCTGAAAACCTTACTCCCATTGACATAGTAAACTTTGCTTCAGCTTTTGGGACCTGGTTAAGTTTTAGATCAGGCTCAAATAAGCGTGTAGTAATAGGACGCGATGCCAGACCCTCAGGAGAGATGGTAAAAGGCCTGGTTAGCCAGACGCTGGTAGGCCTGGGATTTGAGGTGATAGATTTGGGGCTTTCCACTACGCCCACTGTGGAAGTAGCCGTACCCGACCTAAAAGCTGCAGGCGGAATTATTCTCACAGCTTCCCATAATCCAGTAAACTGGAACGCACTGAAACTACTGAACCATAGAGGGGAATTTGTAACCAAGAAGGATGGCATGGAGATCATGGAAATCCTGAATAATGGATTCTACAGATTCAATGAGGTGGAAGAGCTTGGGAAAGTAACTGAAGTAGATGACTACGAGAAAAAGCACATAGATAAAATTCTTTCTCTTCAACTAGTCGATAAGTACGCTATCAGGAAGGCCAATTTGAAGATAGTCGTAGATGGCGTCAATAGTAGTGGTGGTATATATGTACCGCAGCTGTTAAAAGCGCTGGGAGTTAAGAAGATCATAGAGATCAATTGCGAGCCTAATGGATGGTTCTCCCATAATCCGGAGCCGTTGGCCAAGAACCTCACAGAATTATGTGATACGGTAAGCAAAGAAAAGGCAGACCTGGGGATTGCGGTAGATCCTGATGTAGACAGATTGGTGTTTGTGGATAATGAGGGGAAGATGTTTGGAGAGGAGTATACCCTGGTAGCAGTAGCAGATTACGTACTTACCCATACCAAAAGTGCTGTAGTTTCCAATCTTTCCTCAAGTAGAGCTTTAAAAGACATTGCGGAGAAACACGGATGTAGGCATCATGCTTCCGCTGTAGGGGAGGTGAATGTAACAGAAATCATGAAGCGTACAGATGCGCTGATTGGTGGAGAAGGAAATGGAGGGATTATTTACCCAGAGCTACACTACGGCAGAGACTCCTTGGTGGGAATAGCTTTATTCCTTTCGCATTTGGTGAAAAGTAAGATGAGCTGCGCAGAGTTGCGCGCTACCTACCCCGACTACTTCATGGCTAAGAAGAAGATCCAGTTAGTGGAGGGAATCAATCTGGAAGAAATTCTCTCCTCTTTCAAGGAAAGCTATAGCGATCATAAAATCAATGACGTGGATGGAGTCAGAGTAGATTTTGATCAGTCCTGGGTCCACTTGAGAAAATCTAATACAGAGCCAATCATTAGAGTGTATTCTGAAGCACCCACACAAAGTGAAGCAGATGCATTGGCAGATAAAATCATCTCTGAAGTACAGCAGATGGTGTAAAAAGCTAGATAACCATATTCACACTTGTAGGCCCTGGCAAAATGTCAGGGCCTTTTTTTGTTTCAAGAAAAGAAAGCGAAATAACCATCAATTGCGAAAAAATAATAAATAGCGAAAATTCGCTTGTTTTTCTTTTTCGCTCTTCTTAAGTTTGAACAAATCATAGAGAAAATGGAAAAATCACCACCTACTTTAGACTTGAGCGAACAGTTGGAAATCAATATGCCACTTTCGCCTCCCTATCAGGAAATGCTAACAGAAAGGGCCTGTTCTTTCCTCCTTGCTTTACATCAAAACTTTGATGCAAGGAGAAAGGAACTCTTGTCGGCTAGAGTCAGAAAGCAAAAGGAACTGGATTCAGGTGCACTGCCTACCTTCCTGCCTGAGACGGTCAACGTCAGAGAATCAGACTGGAAAGTAGCTCCTCTACCAGCTGACCTGCAGGACAGAAGGGTGGAGATTACAGGTCCGGTCAGCCGGAAAATGGTTATCAATGCCCTGAACTCAGGTGCCAAGGTCTTTATGGCTGATTTTGAAGATGCCAATGCGCCTAGCTGGGAAAACTGCCTGGATGGACAGATCAACCTCAGAGATGCTGCCAAAGGAGATATAGCATTTTATGATGCCAACAAAGACAAGCACTATCAGCTAAATGAAGAAACTGCCACCCTTATGGTAAGACCCAGAGGCTGGCACCTGGAAGAGAAGAATATTCAGGTAAAAGGAAGTCCGGTATCAGGATCTCTGGTAGATTTTGGTTTATTCTTCTTTCATAATGCTAAAACCCTGATAAGCAGGGGATCTGGTCCTTACTTCTACCTTCCTAAGCTGGAGAGCCACCTGGAAGCGAGGCTTTGGAATGATGTCTTTGTCTTTGCGCAGAACTACCTAGACATTCCTATAGGGACTATCAAGGCTACCGTATTGATAGAAACTATTCTTGCCAGTTTCGAGATGGATGAAATTCTCTATGAATTAAGAGATCACTCAGCCGGGCTAAACTGTGGAAGATGGGATTATATATTCTCCTACATCAAGAAGTTAGGCAAACGTCCGGAGTTTCTGGTCCCTAACCGTGCACAGGTAGGAATGACTGCCCCTTTCATGGCAGCTTATTCAAAACTGGTGATTCAGACCTGCCATAAAAGAGGCGTTCATGCCATGGGTGGAATGGCGGCCCAAATCCCCATCAAGGGAGACCCTGAGGCTAATGCTCAAGCCCTTGAAAAGGTAAGACAGGACAAACTGAGGGAAGCCTCTAACGGACATGACGGTACCTGGGTAGCGCATCCCGGACTGGTAGGAGTAGCTATGGAGGTATTTGATGCGTACATGCCGGAAGCCAATCAGATTAACGTCAGCAGACCGGAAGAATCCATCACCCCCCTTCACCTTATAGAAGCACCTGAAGGAAGCATCACTGAAGAGGGTATACGCATCAATATTGATGTGGGCATACAATACATAGCTTCCTGGCTGGCTGGAAACGGATGTGTGCCTATCTACAACCTGATGGAAGATGCTGCCACGGCAGAAATCTGTAGAACTCAGCTATGGCAATGGATACAGCATTCTACTGCCAGACTGGATGATGGGAGAGCCATCACAGAGTCCCTATATGGTGAATTGCTTGAAGATCAGGTACAAGCATTCAAAACCAATATGGGTGAGGAGGCCTTTCAAGAAAACCGCTTCCCTGAGGCCATAGACCTCTTTAATCAGCTGGTATTAGCTGATGATCTGGAAGAGTTTTTAACCCTGCCTGCATATCAAATATTATAACCCTTAAATCAAAATATCATGAATAATCGTGCGCAACAAATTGACGAATTGATCAGTGAATGGCTTGGAAATCCAAGATGGAAAGACATAAAGAGGCCTTACACGGCTAAAGAAGTGATTAATCTTAGGGGTTCCATAAAAGTAGAACACACACTCGCGAAAAGAGGAGCCGAGAAACTTTGGGGCTTACTTCAGGAAGAGGATGCTACCTCCTGCCTGGGAGCCATGACGGGTAACCAGGCCATACAGGAAGTAGAAGCTGGTCTGAAAGCCATTTATTGCTCGGGTTGGCAGGTGGCCGGCGACGCTAATACAGCTGAAACCATGTACCCGGATCAGTCTCTCTACCCGGTAGATTCTGTGCCATCTCTTGTTAGGAGATTGAATAATGCGCTCATGCGGACAGATCAGATACATTGGAGTGAAGGCAATGATGAAATAGACTGGATGGTGCCTATAGTAGCCGATGCAGAAGCAGGCTTTGGAGGAAATCTTAACGCCTTTGAGCTGATGAAGCACATGATCTCTGCTGGTGCATCCGGGGTTCATTTTGAAGATCAACTTTCTTCTGCTAAAAAATGTGGACACCTTGGAGGAAAGGTATTGGTTCCCACTCAGGAAGCGATCCACAAGCTGGTAGCAGCCAGACTAGCCGCTGATGTTATGGGAGCACCTACAGTGATCATTGCCAGAACAGATGCAGATGCAGCTAATCTTTTGACCTCAGATATAGATGATAGAGATAAGCCCTTCTGTACAGGAGAAAGGTCTCATGAAGGATTTTTCTATGTAAATAATGGCCTAGAGCAATGTATTGCCAGAGGCTTAGCCTATGCACCTTACTGTGATATGCTTTGGATGGAAACCTCCAAGCCTAATTTAGCTCAGGCCAGGGCCTTTGCCGAAGCCATTAAAAAAGAGTTTCCGGATAAGCTCCTTGCCTATAACTGCTCTCCATCCTTTAACTGGAAAGCACACATGGAAGATGATGAGTTGAAAATCTTTAGAGAGGAGCTGAACGCCTTGGGCTTTAAGTTCCAGTTCATCACATTGGCAGGATGGCATGCGCTAAACAATAGTATGTTTGAATTGGCCAGTGCTTTCAAAAAGAGTGGAATGTTTGCCTACTCTAATCTCCAGCAACAGGAGTTTAGAAACGAGCCTGAAGGGTACCGTGCTATCAAACACCAATCCTTCGTAGGTACAGGCTACTTTGACAAAATTCAAAACACCATTACCCAGGGTAGTGCCTCTACCATAGCATTATCCGGAAGTACTGAAGAAGAACAATTCCATAGTTAAGCAATTATTAGCGGGATAAGATGCCAGTCTGTAAGCAGACTGGCATTTTTGTTTTTTTATGACTTGGAGCCAAATGTTACATGTTTAAAAAGTATCT
>JBCBKZ010000378.1:0-5669 GCA_038520955.1 Bacteroidota bacterium
CCCATTCATGGAGTATTTGAGTCTCGCTCAAAGTGGAAAAACAACTTTCAGAAAAAATTGAAATTTCATGTATCCTTGAACGTCAGAATTTACGTATGCATATGTACACGACATAGCTAACAAGAACATGGAATTTGCTGACTCTATTCAATCTGCCTACGTAAACTTCGTACTTGACAATGGGAAGAGACCTTCATCTGTTGCTACATTCGCTACTCAGAATGATATGACAGAAAAGACCTTCTACGAAAAATACGCTTCCTTTTCTGCCCTTGAGAATGACATCGTCTTCTTCATTTTTGAAAAGACGGCTGATATCCTCAAAACGGATGAAGTATTCACCACCTACTCATTTAGAGAGAAAGTGTTAGCTGTCTACTTCACATGGATACAAACCCTGGGCGCTTACAGAAGCTTCATGACTTTCCTTAAAAGTCAGAGTATGTTGGGCTGCCTTGAACAAGGCTACCTTAGCAAGACTCAATCTGCTTTTACTTCTTTCATGGGCTCATTAGTCCAGGAAGGATTAGAAACTGGAGAAGTGGCAGACAGACTGTTTGTTACAAGCTGGTATAAAAATGGTTTCTGGTCCCTCAACACCTTTTTGCTTCACTACTGGTTGAATGATTCCAGCGCCAATTTTGAAAAAACTGACGCTGCCATAGAAAAATCTGTCAACTTTAAGTTAGATCTGATTGAACCAAATGCATTGGATTCTGGTTTTGACTGGGTGAAGTTTTTACTAAGGGGATAGGCTTATATGAAACAACAGGACAGAATTCCAACTTCCAAGATCCAACGTGCTTCCAGGTTTGTGAAAACCGGTATGAAGGTAGGCGGTAATTATCTGAAGCATTACGCTAAGAAGGCCATCCAACAGGAGGTAAGTGAGGATGAACTCAATCAGGATAATGCGGAAGCGATCTATGATACCCTGAGTGAACTCAAAGGGAGCGCCCTCAAGGTAGCCCAGATGCTGAGTATGGATAAGGGCGTTCTCCCTGAAGCTTTTTCTACCAAGTTTGCTCAAGCCCAGCACAAAGCCCCTCCCCTATCCGGGCCACTCATCGTAAAGATTTTCAATCAATATTTTGGTAAGAGCCCCCTCAAACTATACGATAAGTTTGAGATGAAGGCCGCTCATGCCGCTAGTATAGGACAGGTTCACCAGGCCGAAAAAGACGGAAAAAAATTAGCTGTAAAGGTCCAGTATCCGGGAGTAGCTGATAGTGTGGTTTCTGACCTGAACATGGTGAAGCCCTTTGCGAAACAGATGTTTGGATGGAAGGAGAAAGACCTTGGCGTATATTTTGATGAGGTTCAGGATATGCTCCTGGAGGAAACAGATTATGAGCTGGAACTGGAAAGGTCTGCCTATATTTCTCAAGCTTGTAGCCACTTACCCAATTTATTTTTTGCAATCTACTATCCTGACTACTCCAGTAAGAAAGTGATTTCTATGGATTGGCTGGAGGGCATGCACATGGATGAGTTCCTGGCAAGTAATCCTTCTCAGGAAGTTCGTAATAAGGCTGGTCAGGCACTTTGGGATTTCTACAACTTCCAGGTGCACGAGCTCAAGACCATGCATGCAGATGCGCATCCTGGTAACTTTCTATTCAGAGAAGATGGAAGTGTAGGTATTTTGGACTTCGGTTGTGTAAAACAGCTCCCGGAGGATTTCTATCAAAATTATTTTAGGCTTCTTCAGCCAGGAGTCATGGATGATGAGGAAGCTTTTAGAGACATTTGTCTCAAGACCAGTATCATTTATGATTTTGACACACCTGAGGAAGAGAAGGTTTTCATGGGGATGTTCAGGGATGCCCTGGAAATAGTGTGCAAGCCTTTCTATGGAGAATCCTTTGATTTTGGGGATGAGACCTATTTCAACAGCATTTATGATTATGGGGAACAGGTAAGGCAAAGTCCCATCATCAGGAAGACCAAAGCACCCAGAGGTGCAAAGGATGGCATTTACATGAATAGAGCGTACTTCGGATTATACTCCATCCTGAATGCCTTGAAGGCAGAAGTACAAACACAGTCTTATATGCCCGCACTCTGAGGAGTGGCATCTTCCCGTTTGCTTCCCTGATACAAAGAGTACTGATGAAACTTACAGTGCAGTGAGCCATTGATGAGTTCCATTCTCTTATCAGCTTTTAAGCCTATTTTCTTAAGAGCGTCTTTATTAGAACTTAGAATCCAAGCCGTGTAGCCAGAAAATTCCTGCTTCAGCCGGTCTCCCATCATTTGGTACAGCTCAAAAATATCTTCTGGCCTCAATCTCTCTCCATAAGGAGGGTTAGTGATCATCATACCTGGATTTCCGGGTGCCTTTAAGCGGGAGAAGTTTTTGTGCCTTAGGCGTATTCTCCCCGATAATCCTGCCCTTACGCTATTCTCCCTACTGATGGAAATAGATTTCGTATCTATATCTCCTCCCAAAATATCTACCCCTATATCATCCTTCTCATTCTCTTTAGCTTTCTGCTTGAATTCTCCCCAAAGATCCTCTTCATAGTCATGCCAATTCATGAAGGTAAATTTCTTCCTGAGCGTACCGGGAGCTATCTGGTAGGCCTTCAAAGCTGCTTCTATGAGTAGCGTCCCTGATCCACACATGGGATCCACAAAGTGGCTTTCTCCCTCCCAGCCAGAGAATCCGATCATACCTGCTGCCAACACCTCATTCAGGGGAGCCGCATTCTTGGATAGTCGGTAGCCTCTTCTGTGAAGAGATTCTCCGGAACTATCTAAACTTATGGTAACAGTATCTTCCGCTATATGAAGATTGACTTTGATGTCAGGCTTTTGGGTATCTATGGAAGGACGCTTCCTTCTTTTCTCTCTGTACTGATCCACGATAGCATCCTTCACCTTCAGGCCCGCATAATGGCTATGCGTGAATATGCGCGAGTTAGCTGTACTATCTATCGCAAAGGTCTGCTTCAGGTTGATAAGTTTATCCCAGGCTATTTCTTTAGCCCCTTCATAAAGTTCAACCGGATTCTCTGCTTTATAGGTGTGAAGGGGAACCAGTACACGAAGTCCTGTTCTCAAATACAGATTGGCTTTGTACACCAGCTCCTTGCTGCCAGTACACTGAACTTGTCGTTTTCCGATAGTAATGTTTTCCGCTCCCAGCTCTTCCAGTTCTTTGGCCAATAATGGCTCCAGGTACTGAAAAGTCTTGATGACTATTGGAAACTTATCGTAAGAAATATCTGGCATAAGATTCTGGCTTTGCAGAGGTAAAGGTAGGAAGAGAATATGGGATTAGGGAGAATTGTCCTGTTAGAGAGGATTTCCCAGCTGGAGAAGCTGCTCCTGTGTAAACATGTCTTCCATCCTTTCCGCCTTTTCCCGGATTACTTCCACTTCCTCCGGTCTTACAAAAGAAGCTTGATTATTCCAGCTATTTCTGACAAATGATAAAACAGCGGCCACTTTCTCATCTGTAAATTCAGGGTTCTGCCCTATACCAGGCATTTGCTTCTGTATCATAGGCGGCTGGTAGGTAACCCCATTTACCTCTACAGGGCCCCTCATCCCATTTAGGACTATGAGCCCTAGTACTTCTGGTGAGCCTGTTACCCACTCTGATTTATTCAAAGGGGGTGCTAAAGGCTCTCTCCCATTGCCATTCATTTGGTGGCACCCACTACAGTGGATGGAATATATTTCTTTACCCGTGTCCCATACTTTTTGACCTTCCGGGCTAAAGATTTGCTGGCTACCTTCGCTCTCTTTCCTCACTAGTAAGGCTTCGGAAAGTTTATTCTTGAGAATGGCATTTCTAAACTTCCCACTCTCCATGGCATCAAGAACCTCCTGCTCTCTTCCAGAAATAGCATGAAGCCAAATATTCTCCAGGATAGGGTCTACTTCTGTCCCATCCACCATCGCCAATACCGCTCTCTTGTTTGCCTCAACTGAACTATTCGTCAGAAACTGAAGTAGCTGAAACTGCACTCTTTTAGAAGGATGATTGGTAAAATTATCCTTAGCCCAATTTCTCAGTCTTCTATTCTCTGTAAATACCTCCGCTATCCTCAGGGCTTGGACGATTAGTCTTTCATCTGCTCTTCTTCTAATAGACATAAGGTCTTGTTCCACAATCTGCCCTATGCCTTCCAGTACCCAAAGGGCATGAATTTTGGCCAGGGTATTCTTACTGCTCAAAACCTTTCTCATTTCATTTGCTGCGGCGGATGTTCCTATTTCTATGAGTAGTCTTTGGGCAGTTTCTCTATGCCAGGCATTAGGGTGAGATAAAGCCGCAGTTAATTCTTCAAGCGAAGCCTGTGAGAAGTCTGGAACAGGATTCAGTTCATTCTTCTCATACCTGATTCTGTAAATTCTCCCCTTATCTACATGTTGATCCAGTTTTCTATCTACGACCTGCTTATAGAGAAAGCCTGTCATATAGGTCTTATGCTGGACTATGCCCCTGTAGAAGTCTGCCATATACATACTTCCGTCAGGGGCATGCGCAAAATTAACCGGCCTAAAGCGTTCATCCGTTGCACTTAAGAACTCCCCTCCAAAATGTGCCCCAATAGCCCTGATTCTTCCATTCTGCTCAAGGAGAATGTTTTGCTTGACCAGATTAGCTGAGGGTTCAGCTACAAAGACATTTCCATAATATTCCTTGGGGAAGTTGGTTCCTCTGTATACAAAGGGGCTACATGCAGCCGTGAAGTGTCTGAGTTTCCAGTTTTCATCCAGGGTAGCCGTTCTATATCCTCTATTTACTCCGGGAGTAATTCTGCTGGGATATACACGTTGGTCTTTGGCTATTTCCTCATTGACGCCTCTTTTAAGCGTAAAAAGGGCTTCTTCAGAAAAGTGAGTGGGATAAATAAAGTCTCCCCTTAGTTGGTTAGAGTTGGTATTATAGAATAGCCTTCCTTCATCATCCTGAGACATGCCCCACTGCCCACGAAAAACGGTTTCTTCCTTTATCCAGCTATCTCCCTTTTTCCGATATCTAAAGCGGGACTTGGCACTGTAAATCCAGTTATCCAATCCTAAGAGTAAAGTATTAGGCTGGTGTTCCACATTCCCCCCTACTGCATACACGGAGTCAACCAGGGATTTACTTACGGGCTGGTCATTGTCTATTTTCGAGAACCATAAGTTGGGGGGTTCTGCGTAAAGAATACCTCCATCTAATAAGCAGAAGGCTCTGGCTAATTTCAGGCTATCCAGGAAAATTTTGGATTGATCCATCTTTCCGTCTCCATCCTTATCTGTTAAAATCAGTATTCTCCCTACAGGGGCCTCTTCATCAGTAGCTTCTATGTCTGACATATAGCCATACATCTCCAGTACCCACAGCCGACCCTTTTCATCAAACTCCATTTCTATGGGAGCTTTTATGAGGGGTTCTGCTGCTATGAGCTCTACCTTAAAACCGGGGGGTAATTGGAAGGTAGATAGACTTTGCTCTGCTGCCAATGGTTCTGCAGCAGGAATGTTGAGGGAAGCAGGTAGGACTATCTGTGCCTCATCATTCTCCCTATCTCCCAGATAGACTTTTTTAGGTCCACATCCCCATAACATGAGAAAAATCATGAAGGGGAGCCCCCAAGTTACACGTGATATATAAAATGCCTTCACTACTACTTTCAGCATTACCCTTAGCCTATGAATCACTAATC
>JBCBKZ010000379.1:0-5663 GCA_038520955.1 Bacteroidota bacterium
AACATAGACTAACAAAATATTTAACTGAAAGAAGATGGCAACAGAGCAATTACATGTACACGCCGGAGAAGGCCATGGACATGATCATCATGATCACCACCATGGAAATTTCTGGACGAACTATGTGTTCAGCATAGACCATAAGGTGATTGCCAAGCAGTTCCTGATTACAGGAATTATCATGGCAATTATCGGGATTGGGATGTCTACTATTTTCAGACTTCAGCTTGCTTTCCCTGATATGGATCTCTCTTTCCTGAGTCCATTATTAGGAAAATGGGTTGATGGTGGTAGCCTGGATCCTGGATTTTACCTGGCTCTGGTAACTATGCATGGTACCTTCATGGTATTCTTTGTATTGACAGCTGGACTGAGTGGTACATTTTCTAACTTCCTTATCCCGCTACAGATAGGTGCCAGGGACATGGCTTCAGGATTTATGAACATGTTGTCCTACTGGTTCTTCTTTGCCTCTTCTGTTATCATGCTGATTTCCCTGTTTACAGCAGGTGGACCCGCCTCAGGTGGATGGACCATTTATCCTCCATTGAGTGCATTGCCACAGGCAGTGTCAGGTTCTGGCATAGGGATGACGCTCTGGTTGTTCTCCATGACTCTGTTTATTGTGTCTTCACTACTGGGAGGTATTAACTATATCACCACAGTATTGAACTTGAGAACAGAGGGTATGTCTATGGACAGACTACCACTAACTATTTGGGCTTTCTTCCTGACAGCAGTAATTGGGGTACTTTCTTTCCCAGTACTGTTCTCAGCGAGCCTACTGCTGGTATTTGACAGAATGTTAGGTACCTCATTCTATCTTTCTGACATCTATATAGGGGGTGAGCTTCTCCACTATTCTGGAGGTAGTCCTATCCTGTTCCAGCACTTATTCTGGTTCCTGGGACACCCTGAAGTATATATTGTACTACTGCCTGCTCTGGGGATAACCTCCGAGATTGTAGCCGTACACTCTCGTAAACCCATCTTTGGATATAAAGCCATGGTAGGTTCTATCCTGGGGATTGCGATTCTGTCATTCATTGTGTGGGCGCACCACATGTTCGTAACAGGAATGAATCCATTCCTGGGGACAGTATTCATGTTGTTTACGCTGGTAATTGCGGTGCCTTCTGCCATCAAGGCCTTCAATTATATAGCCACACTCTGGAAAGGAAACATTCAGTTTAATCCGCCTATGCTATTTGCCATAGGTCTCGTGTCCTTCTTTATCACGGGAGGGATCACAGGTATCTTCCTGGGTAATGCCGCACTGGACATCCCGCTTCATGATACCTACTTTGTAACGGCCCACTTCCACATTGTAATGGGTAGTGCCTCTGCCTTTGGGTTCTTTGCAGGTATCTATCAGTGGTTCCCTAAGATGTTTGGAAGAATGATGAATGCCAGGCTTGGATATATTCACTTCTGGTTCACTTTCATCTCGCTTTACTGTGTATTCTTCCCAATGCACTACATGGGAATGGGTGGTGTACCAAGACACTACTATAGCTTCTCAGCCTTCAACTTCTCTGAAGGGTTCATGGATCTGCAAAGCTTCATTACTACAGCAGCTATCGTAGGATTTGTAGGACAGTTCTTCTTCCTGGCTAACTTCTTTGGAAGTATCTTCTGGGGGAGAAAACTTACAGAAGAAACCAAGAATCCATGGAAAGCAACTACGCTGGAATGGACTACTCCTGTTAACCCTGGACACGGAAACTGGGTTGGAGCTATCCCTAAAGTATATCGTTGGGCATATGACTACTCTAAGCCAGGAGTGAAAGAGGATTATATCCTTCAGACGGTACCTGATTCAGATATAGAATATGAGGAAGGATTTGTACCACCTAAAGCACCAGAAGTAGGTAAGCCTCAGGTAGAAATAGAAAAAGAAGAAGTCGACGATTAGCCTATGGCTGTTCTTCGATTGAGAAAGAACAGATATTGAAGAATTTATCCTCCATACCAACAGCACTTACTGTAAAGAGATTTCAACTAATCTGCTTCCTTACAGTCGGTGCTGTTGTTTTTTTAATTCTGGTAGGAGGAGTTGTGAGAATGACGGGTTCCGGAATGGGATGCCCTGACTGGCCAAAGTGTTTTGGACAGTGGGTGCCCCCCACAGATGTTTCCCAACTGCCTGATGATTATCAGGTAATTTATAAAGACCGCGGATACGCAGATACCACCTTTAATGCTTTTAAGACCTGGGTGGAGTACATAAACCGACTGATTGGTGTACTCATAGGGCTATTTGCCTTGGCTACGGCTGCCTATTCTCTGAAGCTTAGGAAGGTCCATGCTAAAGTTACGCTACTTAGTGTACTAGCTCTCTTACTGGTCATTGTCCAGGGAGGAATAGGGGCTTATGTGGTACGGACTAATCTGGAAGGTGGGGTGATCACCATTCACATGATCATAGCGCTAACCATTTTAGGATTGTACGTCTACACCCTTCTAATTACGCACAGAGCTACCAGACCGGAGGGATTCAAACCCATGGCGGTTTCTAATGGGACTCTGCTAGTGGGAGGTATATTCCTGGTGATGGTACTGGTGCAGATTGTGATGGGTACACAGGTTAGAGAAGAAATAGATCAAATTGCCAAGTCTTTAGGTGGGGAAGGAAGGGAGAACTGGATAGGACAATTGGCAGGTATATATCCAGTACATAAAGTATTTTACTACGGGATGCTGGTGGCGTTAATTTTCTGGATTAGGCAACTCAGTCCAGTCAGCAAACAACAACCTCTGGTAAAAAAGTTAGTCTTAGGAACGGGTATTATCTTCTTTATGGAGGTAGCAGCAGGCATCAGCATGCATAATTTTGCTATTCCTGCCTTCTTACAACCTATCCATTTATTGGGAGCTACCCTTCTATTTGGATTAGCTTTCTCCTTATGGATGATTACCCTTCTGGGCAGTAGAGAGAGCAAAGAGGAATTACCTGAAAATAGATCTGAATTGATACCAACGTCCTGAAACAGGAAATGGATAAATTAAAAAACATAACCCTTAATATTGCCCAAATCAGGCCCATGGACTGGTTGGGAAGCCTATCCAGTAACACTAAGGCCTACGTCAAGCTGTTAAAATTGCGCTTGTCTATGCTGGTAGCTGTTTCTGCCATCTTTGGTTATGCGCTAGCTGCCGGTGCTCCCTTTAATTGGTCTATGATGGCCCTGATAGGATTAGGGGGATTAATGGTAACAGGAGCCTCCAATATTCTAAACCAGATATTTGAGAAAGACCTGGATGCTTTGATGAGCAGAACCGCCGACAGGCCAATACCTACTGGACAAGTAAGCATCAGCGGAGCGCTTATCTTTGCCCTTTTGATAGGACTTTCTGGAGTGATTCTCCTTGGATATGTTTTCAATTTGGTTACTGCCTTATTGGGGTTTATTGGCTTACTGCTCTACGGCTTTGTATATACGCCCATGAAGCGCGTGTCTCCATTCTCCGTATTTGTAGGAGCCATTCCCGGAGCCTTACCTCCCCTAATTGGATGGGTAGCTTATACAGGACAGTTAGATACACCCGGTATTCTGTTATTTGTATTTCAGTTTTTCTGGCAGTTTCCTCACTTCTGGGCCATTGCCTGGATGCTGGATGATGATTATAAGAAGGCCGGCTTTAAGATGCTGCCTACACCGGAAGGCAGGTCTTCAGGTGGAGCGAGGCTGATTTTACTATACACGCTCTGTTTAGTTCCCCTTTGTTGGTTTCCATATCAGTTAGTGATGATCAATGCATGGGGAATGGGGCTGTTGGTCGTGGCAGGGATATTGTTTTCAATCCCAGCCTATATGCTTTGGACGAAGCTGGAAATGAAGCATGCGAAGCGCTTAATGTTTGCGTCCTTCATTTACCTGCCAGTGATACAGTTGATATTTATATTCTTTAGGACATAAGAGAATTTTGAATTAGCAGATGAGTTCTCTCAATGATTCAAAATTGTACATTCTATCATTGTTAGTTTAGTTTAGATAAGGAGTAGGAGATTATGAGTACAATGGCTTTAGAAGAAAAAAGATATTTTATCCATCCATATAAGTTCAATATGTGGCTCTTTATCATGTCTGTGATCATGATATTTGGTGGGCTTACCAGTGCTTATATAGTGGATATTTCTATGAAACCAGATGACAGGTTGTTCTTTAGGATTCCTTCTATTCTCTGGACAAACCTGGCGACCATCCTGGCAAGTAGTGTAACGATTCAATATGCTGCCTGGGCAGAAAAAAGGGATGATATTCCTAAGGCATTGGTAGGATTAGGATTAACCTTATTTCTTGGGTTGATTTTCCTATGGGGGCAGGTTAAAGCCTGGGGAGTTATGACAGAAGGAGGGCTTCCATTTGTGGATGCTTCCAGAAGAGATAATTCAGCTTCTTTCTTTTATGTGCTGACAGGACTACATGGTTTTCACGTAATCGGAAGTTTGTTTGTATTAATATACGCTTTCATCAAGACGGGCCTGAATAACTTCAGGAAGGGGAAAGAGAGTAGAAGAATTACATTTGATGTGACCGTTACTTTTTGGCATTTTCTGAGTCTGCTATGGGTATTTTTGCTGGTAGTGATCTGGATGACGCAGAATGCTTATATGTAAAACAGTTTCTTCCCAAGATTAGGCATTGCTAATTGGGAGACTATTTGAATTGTATTAAATTTGGTGATCTTATTTTAGTGCAACCATTATAGATAATTTCTCACGTAGAGAATTTCATCAAACTGACACTTAACACTTATCATACATGGCTAACGTTTTCGTAGATGAGCGAGCACTGGTAGAGGGGGAACGACCGATGTTTCAAGCAAGCTGGGGAAAACTCATGATGTGGTTTTTCCTTGTATCCGATGCTTTTACTTTTTCAGCTTTACTTATCACCTATGGTGCTCTAAGGGTAAGATCTATTTCTGAACCCGGCGCACAAGCATGGGCAGATCCTGAAAAAGTATTTACCCACACCCCAGGATTATACGAGTTTTTCCACATCGAGGCACCCCTTGTATTTGTGGGGATCATGACTTTCATCTTGATCCTGAGTAGTGTTACCATGGTATTGGCGGTAGAGGCGGGACATAGAAGAGCCAAGGATGAGGTAGCTAAGTGGACTTTTTATACCATTCTGGGAGGGGCTGCTTTCTTGAGTTGTCAGGCATATGAGTGGTATCACTTTATTCACGGATTTGAGAATCAGGGGATTGTTGTCCCGTCTGAAGTGCTGGAACCACTGAGCGTTAAATATGAAGAAGGAGGAGAGTATACAGCCCTCTTTGTAAACGGGAATGAAGGTGAACTACTAGGTTTCCGGATTAAAGAAGACGGAAGACTTATCCAGAGAACGGAGATAGTTAACCAGATTAAGGCCATAGGTGACCAGCAAAATACCCATGGAGAATATCTTCATAGACATACTGGAGGTGCTAACCTGAAGGCAAACGAGTACGGGCCACAAGCCTTTGCAGATTTGTTCTTCTTTGTAACAGGCTTCCACGGAACTCACGTATTAAGTGGGGTAGTGCTACTGATTATTCTGTATCTGAATGTACGTAAGGGTACATATGAGAAGAGGGGGCACTATGAAATGGTAGAAAAGATAGGACTCTACTGGCACTTTGTAGACCTCGTATGGGTATTTGTATTTACC
>JBCBKZ010000037.1:0-15589 GCA_038520955.1 Bacteroidota bacterium
GACAAGTCCCGGAAAAAGACTGACCAACATAAGCACAAGCAAGCTTACCAATAGAAAGGGAAGAATAGATCTGCTCACACTTTCTATGGAGGTATTGCCTATACTGGAAGCAACAAATAAGCATACCCCGATGGGAGGGGTGGTGAGGCCGATAATTAAATTTAGTACGGCAATGATGGAAAAGTGAATAGGGTCAATTCCTACTGTTATAGCTACTTTTAGTAAGACAGGAAAAAGGATGAGAAGTGCCGCTATGGTTTCCATAAATGTCCCTACCAAAATCAGGATCACATTCATCATCAGAAGCACCACATACTTATTGGTACTAATGGAAAGAATGTGGTCAGCAAGAAACTGAGGGACTCTCTCTGTAATGAGTATCCATCCAAAAAGATTGGCAAACCCAATCAACACCATGAGAGAAGCAGAGGTACGCATGGAAGAAAGGATAACCTGTTTAATTTTTCTTACATCCAGCTGTTTATAGATCCATACTCCTATAACTAAGGCATAGATTACCGCTATGATTGAGGCTTCAGTTGGGGTAAACACTCCCCCGATAATTCCAAAGAGAATAATAAGGACCATTAACAGCGCCCAGAAAGTATCGAAGAAGCCGTGGAGTACCTGAGAAAGACTACTCTTTGGATGTTTAGGCTGGCCCTTCTTCCTGGCAATGAGGTAGGCAGTGATCATTAAGCCGAAACCCAGCAAAATACCAGGAATGGCACCTGCAAGAAATAATTTCCCTACCGAAAGTCCGCAAAGTGTAGCAGCAATTATAATGGGTACGCTGGGTGGAATAATAGGCCCTACAGTAGAAGAAGCAGCTGTTACGGCACAAGCATAGGCTTCATCATACCCTTCTTCTTTCATGGCAGGAATCATGACGGAACCTATGCTAGCAGTATCAGAAACTGCTGTACCAGTTATGCCTGCAAATAGCATGGAAGCCCCGATATTAGCCAAGGCTAATCCTCCGCGAATGTGCCCAAGCAGCTTATTACAAAAACCAATTATTTTTTCTGTAAGCCCTCCATGATTCATCAGGTTCCCTGCTATGATAAATCCGGGAATGCTTAACAGCACAAAGACGTCTATTCCGGAGTACATTTTCATAGGTATGACTACTGCTGGAATTCCATTGACCAACACATACACCAAACAAGCCATGCCTAAAGAAAAAGCGATAGGGACTCGTAGGATTAAACATCCTAACAAGACGATAAATAGTAGCCCTATCATGATGTTGGATTTCTTAGGGTATTCATCAATTCCAGAAATGAAAAAACCGCGATTGTGGAAGCAAGTAGCAGCATACTTGCAAACGGAAGAGCCATCTTTATCCCCATACTTGGAGAATTTTCTAATAACCCTAATTGGATAAAGGGGACTGAATAGACCGCTACCACACCAAATAAAATGGTAGTTAATCCTTGGATTAGAATGGTAAGTCTGGTTTTTCCCTTCTCAGAAAGTCTATTGAAGAGGATATCCAGGGATACATATTCATTCTCCAGAAAAGCAAGGCCTGAGGCGAACGCTATCGCATAAATAAAAAAGAGTCGGGAAGCTTCTTCTGTCCATGGAGGGGTAGAAGGAAAAAGAAACCTAGCCACTATTTGAAGTAGGACACTTCCTACTAATAGTATAGTGAAAATCAGGGTTCCTACACGCAACCCATTAATGATATACTTCTTCATCATTCTTATGGTGTTTCTCTTTCTTTAATTACTTGCAGGTATACACTTTGCATGTCAGCTGATAGGTTCTCAAAAATAGCTTCCTCACATTTTTCAGCGAATGCTACCTTATCTACCTCTATGAAGGTCATGCCTTTCTCCCGTAATAGGCTTTCTAACCTGGATTCATTCTCTTCAAATAACTGTCTTTCGTACTCCTGCATGTCTTCTGCCGATTCTAGAAATACAAGCTGAAGCTCTTCAGGTAGCTGTTGGAACTGTGCTTCCCCAATGATAGGATAACTCCAACTCATGACATGTTCAGTTCTATTGACGTATTGTTGTACTTCTGCAAAACCAGCTTGATAGATGAGAGAAAGGGGATTTTCCTGGGCATCTATGGTCCCTTGCTGTAAGGAGGTAAATACTTCAGAAAAGGCCATGGGAGTAGGCTTAGCTCCCATAGCAGCCCAAGCTGTAACAAAGGCCGGGACGTTGGGAACTCTGACAATGAGTCCCTCCAGATCTTCCGGAGATTGAACAGGCTTATTAGACGTTAACTGCCTGGGCCCTCGAATGAAATAGGTGATTGGACGCAAACCCATTTCATTCAGCATAGCTTCCTCAATTTTCTTACCGATGGGTCCCTGAATGAAGTCTGATTGCTCTTCAGCATTTGTAAGGAAGAAGGGTAATTCACAAAAGGTGGCAATCTCTATCCAGTTACTTAACAGGGATCCAGATACTGTCATATCAATAACCCCAGCCTGGATAAGTCGAATAGATTCTATTTCTTTTGCGAGCTGTTCAGAAGGGTAGATCTCCAAACGTATTCTCCCTTCACTTCTTTCTCTAAGAATTTCATCAAAGTAGGTAAAGGCCTGGAACCAGGTATCCTGCTCATTAACAAACAAGCTTACCTTAAATACAAATACCTCTTCTTCGGATTGTTGGCAAGCTGATCCTAAGAGAATAGAAAGAAGTAACAGGAAAATGATGGCCTTTCTCATAGAATCAATTCTCTGATACAGACTTAGCGTATTTTCTGGTATACAATTCTCTATTTAAAACTTTTGCCGCTTTCACCATAGGTTCATAAGGGACATCTGTATTGGTTACAAACCCAACATTGTAATTCTCTCCATCATGGGCTCTTCCTGAAACGGGAGAATCAATGTATTGGAACCAGTGAGCACCTACGAAATAAGGATTGTCAATGACTGTTTCCATGTATTTAGTGTACATGCGAGCTCTGTCTTGCTGATCTGAAGCATGGACCAGCCCAGGATGGAACAAACCTGACTCCATGGTCCCCATGTGAAATTCTCCTATGATACTGGGCCTGTCTATTTCTTCCAGAAATTTCCAATACTTATTACCTATAGCTTCCTGATAGTAGTTGTAACTAAATACGTCTACATACTTTAGTGCGGCTTTTCTCACTTCTGGACCCATTCCCCAGGAAGCGAACCTACACCCCATATACAAATGATTAGGCAATTCCTTCTCCAGTTCATCATGTACCGTCTGGAAATACCTACTTGCATAGGCTTCCAACAATACCGAAAAATCTTCTAACATGGCAGAATTATAGTCCCCCTTATCCTTGTAATTCACCCCTTTATCAAAGTTTGACCAGCTATCAATGTCTACTTCCCAAGCAGAATTGAGCGCCTGTATACTAGTATACTTTTCTTTCAGCATACTAGAAAAGGTAGCCTTAATGGGATGCTGATTAGCTTCCATGGAAAGCGCATCTAGTACTATCCCATATTGTCCTTTAGGTGTACCTGGTATTCCCCAGCTCTTTTCATTATCTATAAAGACCCCAATACACCAGGGACTTCCTTTTACCTTTTTAGCAACGGTACTGACAGTAACCTTCACTCTCCTGGCAAACTCTGGATCAAATACATCTGGCATAGGTCCCCAATAGTCAAATCCTGAGCGCACTGTTTTAAAATCGCCAATAATCCAACCATCTGCGAAGTAGGGCATCCGATTCTTATCATAGAAATCTAACTCAGCCCAATTCCCAAATGAAGTAAATCCCCAATTCAAAAAGCGATCCAGGGTAACATCCACCCATTTGTCAAGATGTGCTCCCGGATATTCTTCTCCATACCGTCTTTCCAGATTGGCTTGGTAAAAACTATAGGTTTCTCCATGATCAAAGGGACCTATATGCTGTTCTCTCCTGTAGCTGTAGTGGTTAGCTAACTCATCATCATAAGCAGGGAGTTCTTCAAACATAGCATTCCGCATAGGATAAGCTATGTAGGCCGTATTCGTAATATCCTCTGTCAGTTTGACCATCCCACGCGAGTCTTCCGGGGTAACATCCTCAGAATTCCTGTATCGAACTTTATCATTCTTAAAGTCTATCCCGGTAAAACTGGTAGTATTGGCCATACGAACATTGGCTATGCCTGTAGAGAAGAACAAATACCCTTCTGGATCCACCATAGCCCATGTTTTCTCCAGTTTTTCAGTTCTAAAGTAGCCCGTAGCTTCAAACTTAGGCCCATTCTCCCATCCTCCGAAAGCACTTCTGCCAGTCATGGTTCCCTCTTCAAGTTCTTTTAGTTCTTTCTCTGCAGCGGCCTTTAACTGTTCGTCAGAAGTGATTTTTCCTTCAAACTCATCCTTAGCACTTTGCCCATATTTATCCACGATCTTTACCAGATATTCATCTGAAATTTTCGGGCTTTCCATTAACCTTATGTCGTCTATAATCAGGGACTTATCTGCAATAGGATGTGAAAGGCTGAAATAGATAGCAGATATATTAGAAAAGTCTATGGCTTGCTTCAGCCCCATAATATTCATCCTAAGAGAAGCTGAGTTCCAGGGATCAGGATCATCTCGTAAGCCTGTATCCATATTCACATACTTACCATTTAGTTCGAAGTAACAAGTTTTCGTTTCCCCTACTGGAATTACCGCAGCTCTTCTGATCCTTTGCCCTTTCGTGTTTTCGACAGTTACATAGACTTGAGCAGAGTATTCTTTCGTAACATTGGTGGCATCAAAGACTAAGCAAAAATCATTGAATTGGCTGGCATCAAAAGGTCTAGAAGGCTTAAGAGAAAAGCCTGGATTTTTCTCATCACCCTTAAAATCAACTCTTAAGCCTTTCCTCCCCTCGGGCACTCCTTTTTCTATACTAAGAGTTCCTTCAGCATGTGTAAAGGTTAAGCCTTGGGGAAGTTCCTGCCCTTCAAAATCGAACAAAAGAAGCTGCTCTTGTCCCTTCCATAAAGGGTCAGAAACAAAGGAAGCAGGTTTACCTAGTTTAGAAGTAGAATCACAGGAAAGAAGAAAGCTGATACTTAGGGTAAAGAGAAGTAGTTTTTTCATAGTCATATTTCTTTTCTGAGCTGGTATCCTTTGATGTGTGATCTAGATTCATACCTAAGAAAAAGAAATAGTTCGAGACCAAAATGAATTCGCACTCGACAAAAACTTGACAGCTGGAAAGTACTACCTCCATTAGCATAAGGAGATACAGCAGATCTTCAAGTTCAGGCTTAGAGGAAAAAAGGAGAAAGAATTCTTATGTTCAGTTATTATCGAGTGAGCATATTTCTCTCTTAAATGTAAAAGTTGAAAACTTGTAAATGACTGAATAGGACTTTCTTCAACTAAGACTTTCAAATATGAAAGAATACACCGAGGAGGATTTTGATAGACTAGGTATCACTAATAGAGCATATCTAAGCGCTGCCTCTAAGAGAGCTTTGGCGTGGCCAACATTAGGGAATGAATGGTTTGCTGAATTCGAGCTGTTTGATCTGAAAGGGGATCTAGCCTACGAAGAAGGAATTGTCAGACGTGATCCAAGTGCTATAATCAAGGTAGACGGTCTATGCTATGTATGGTACACCAAAGGAGTAGGCCCTACTCAAGGATTCGGAGGCCCGGCTTCCTACAGAGTTTTCCCTTGGGACATGTGTGATATCTGGTATGCCACTTCTGAAGATGGATGGACATGGAAAGAAGAGGGTCTGGCTGTAGGTAGAGGTCCTGAAGGGAGTTATGATGACAGATCCGTATTTACTACTGAGGTATTTGAGTATGATGGGAGGTATTACCTCATTTATCAAACCGTAAAGTATCCCTACACTGTCAGGGTGAAAAATCAAGTAGGAATAGCTTGGGCTGATTCGCCTCAGGGGCCTTGGACAAAAAGTGAAGTGCCTATTTTAAGCCCAGCAGATAATGGAATATGGAAAGGTGAAGAGGATAATAGATTCCATGTCACCCAAAAGGGGGACTTTGACAGCCATAAAGTACATGATCCCTGTCTCCTTCAGGTAGGAGATAAATTCTATCTCTATTATAAAGGAGAACAGATGGGAGAAGAAATCACATTTGGAGGAAGGCAAATACGGCATGGATTAGCTATAGCTGATCATCCACTCGGTCCCTATCATAAATCTCCCTACAACCCTATTTCAAATAGCGGACATGAAATATGTGTTTGGCCCTACCAAGGCGGTATTGCATCTCTCATTACCACAGATGGTCCTGAGAAAAATACGATCCAATGGGCTGAGGATGGAATTAACTTCGAAATCATGTCGGTCATAAAAGGGGCTCCTCATGCCATAGGCTTAAACAGATCTCTTGATAATGAAAGTAGTCCGCTGGCTGCCCTGGAATGGGGACTCACCCATCAATACATGACAGACGATTACCAATACATTCGGAGGTTTCATGGGCGTAGAGTAAGCACTCATGTAGCTAAAGGGGAAGCAAGCAAAAGTAAAGCATAACTCATTAACCCATGAAAGCAGCTTATTATCTGGAAAAAGGAAAATTTGAACTAGGAGAAGGCAACGCTATTTCTCCAGGTCCTGATGAGGTTAGGCTTGACGTAGCCTTCTGTGGAGTCTGTGGCACTGATGTCCATATCTTTCATGGAGTCATGGATAAGCGTATTGGTCCCCCTCAGATAGTGGGACATGAAGCCTCAGCGGTAGTAGCTGAGATAGGAGAAAATGTAGAAAATGTACAGGTAGGTGATAAAGTAGCCATACGGCCCTTACAATTCGGAGAACCCCACCCCTTTGATAAAGGCTATCCCCATGTAGGGAAAAATCTCAGCTTCATCGGGATAGATAGTGCAGGTGCTTTTCAACAAAGCTGGACAGTCCCAGCCTACACCCTTCACAAACTTCCAGACCAGCTCAACCTCAAGCATGGTGCCTTCATTGAACCCCTTTCCGTAGCCTGCCATGATGTGAAAATAGGCCGAGTAGCTGAGGGTGAAAATTGCTTGGTGATGGGAGGAGGGCCTATTGGAACATTGATCGCCTATGTTCTCAAGAAAAAGAATGCACAGGTCATTATTTCTGAGGTGAATGAAGCCAGGATTTCCATGCTGAAAGAGCTTGGATTTCAGGTCATTAATCCTGTTACAGAGAATCTCACAGGCAGAATCTCTGAATTGACTCAGCAGGCAATGATCGACTGTGTTTTTGAAGTATCTGGCTCTCAGGCTGCCGTTAGCACTATGACAGAGGTAGTTAACGTAAGGGGCAGGATAGTCATGGTAGCCATCCATGGAGGAGGGCCTAGGTCTGTAGATTTATTTAAGTTTTTTTGGTCGGAAATAGAAATGCTAGGCGCCAGACTTTACCAGGAAGAGGACTATGAGGAAGCCATACAAATAGCTGCCTCTGGGCATATCCCCTTCGATAAGCTGATTACAAAGGTTACCCCACTTTCAGATATCCAAGCAGTTTTTGAAGAAATAGATCAAAACCCTGCTGGCATGAAATATCTCATCAACTGTCAATCATAAATATTCATGAGCATACTCAATCAATTTAAGTTAGAAGGAAAAACTGCCTTGGTGACGGGTTGTAAGAGAGGGATTGGTAAGGCTATGGCTGTAGGGCTAGCAGAAGCCGGCGCAGACATTATTGGAGTTTCTGCCTCATTGGGGTTAAACGGAAGTGAAGTGGAGAAAGCTGTAGAGGCAACAGGCAGAGCCTTTACTGCCTACCAGTGCGACTTTTCAGAACGTGAGGCCTTGTACGGCTTTATTTCACAAGTAAAACAAGCTCATCAGAGGATAGATATCCTGGTCAACAATGCTGGCACCATTCTCAGGAAACCAGCAGTAGACCATCCTGATGAGTACTGGGATAAGGTCATAGAAGTTAACCAAAGCGCTCAATTCATCCTCACCAGAGAATTTGGGAAAGAAATGGTCAGTAGGAAGTCGGGGAAGATCATATTCACGGCCTCCCTGCTCACCTTTCAGGGAGGCATTACTGTTCCAGGATATGCAGCCAGCAAAGGCGCCATTGGTCAAATGACCATGGCCTTTGCTAATGAATGGGCCGGATCTGGGGTAAATGTAAACGCTATCGCACCCGGATACATAGCTACTGACAATACACAAGCACTCCGGGATAATCCTGAAAGAGCTACCTCTATTCTCAGTAGAATCCCAGCTGGCAGATGGGGAAGACCTGAAGATTTCAAAGGACCCACCGTTTTCTTAGCTTCTGAAGCCTCAAGCTATATGAACGGAAGTATCATGTTGGTAGATGGAGGTTGGATGGGAAGATAAGCGCTTCTAAATGATGAATGATGACTCAAACGAATATAAAGACATACAGCCAGTTCATTAATGGGAAATGGGTTCCATCAAGTTCGGGAAAGTTGGATAAGATTCTCAACCCGACCAATGAAGAAGTTATTGGTCAGGTACAAGATGGAAGTGAGTCGGATACTATACTAGCCTTGGAAGCGGCTCATCAAGCACAAAAAGGATGGAGAAAGCTTCCTCCTATCCAGCGAGCAAATATTCTTAGAAAGTTTGTAGCAGAAATAAAGGCACATGAGACCCGCCTAGCGGAATTACTGGTAAGGGAACAAGGGAAACTACTCACAGTCGCCAAAATGGAGGTAGCTGTTACTTGTTCCTTCATAGAGTACGCTTGTGAGTGGGCCAGAAGAATAGAAGGAGACATAGTTTCATCAGATAATCCGAATGAGCAAATCTGGATTCAAAAGGTACCAAGAGGAGTAGTGGTAGCCATTACTGCCTGGAACTTTCCCCTCGCTCTGGCAGGGAGAAAGCTAGGCCCAGCATTGGTCGCTGGCAATACACTGGTCATTAAGCCTACTCCTGAAGCCCCTATGGCTACCCTTGAATTATGCGATCTGGCCCAGAGAGCAGGTATTCCTGATGGGGTACTTAATATGGTCACGGGTGGAATAGAGGTAGGAAAAACCTTGGTAGAAAGTCCACTTACTAATATGGTCAGTATGACAGGAAGTACGCCTACCGGTCAAGCCATTTTCAGATCAGCTGCCCAAAACCTTACCCACCTCCAATTGGAACTTGGTGGAAAGGCACCTTGTATCATTTTTGACGATGCTGACATAGACCTGGCAGTTGAGGGCGCCTTACATTCACGCTTTGATAATTGCGGCCAAGTATGTACCTGTAATGAGCGTATGTATGTACAGGAAGGTATCTATGATGCCTTTATGGAAAAATTCATGGCCCGTGTCAAGTCTCTAACCGTAGGAGACCCTATGCTAGAAAGTACTGACATAGGACCCAAAATGAATGCTACCGAGGTAAAAAATATGGAGAGATTGGTTGCATTAAGCCTGGAAGAGGGGGCTACCCTATCTTATGGTGGAGGAAAGCCCAAAGGGAAACAGTTCGAAAAAGGCTACTGGTTTGAGCCCACTATCCTGACGGGCGTTCAACAGCATATGAGCATCGTGAAAGAGGAAATCTTTGGCCCAATCTTGCCGGTACTCACCTTTAAAACTTATGAGGAGGTCATCTCATATGCTAATGATAGTGAGTTTGGACTGGCTGCCATGGTGTTCACACAAGACATGAATACCATTATGCGCCTTGTAGACGAATTAGAGTTTGGGGAAGTGTATGTTAATCGGGGGCATGGCGAGCAACATCAGGGCTTCCATAATGGCCTTAAGTTAAGTGGTACTGGCGGAGAAGATGGGAAATACGGATTTGACCAGTATCTGGAGAAAAAGACTTTTTACGTTAAATATCGCTAAGCATGGATACGCAAATATCCCATATTCACACCCAGTTATTCAGGGTTCCATTGGCAGAAACGCTGACCGATGCCAAACATGGGGATCATACGCACTTTGAATTGGTAACCGTTACTGTCAGCTTAAAGAATGGAGCAGAAGGTACTGGATATACCTACACGGGTGGAAAGGGTGGCCATGCTATTAAGGCCATGATCGAACATGATATGGCACCTGCTTTATTGGGGAAAGATGGGACAAAAATAGAAGAGATCTATGATTTCCTGGAGTGGCATATGCATTATGTAGGAAGGGGAGGTATAGTATCCTTCGCCACTTCCGCCATAGACATTGCCCTTTGGGATATAAAGGGAAAGCTCACAAATCAACCCCTATGGAAAATGGCTGGTGGCTTTAACAATACTTGTAAGGCCTATTGTGGTGGGATAGATCTTCAGTTCTCTCTGAACAAACTCCTTCATAGTGTACAGGGATATTTGGACAGAGGGTTTAATGGGGTAAAAATCAAAATTGGAAAGGAAGATTTGGAGGAGGATCTTGAGCGTATTGCAGCAGTTAGAGCCCTAATAGGGAAGGATATCACCTTTATGGTGGACGCTAATTATTCCATGTCAGTAGAACAAGCTATTCTAGCAGCCATGGCATTTGAGTCATATGACATTTATTGGTTTGAAGAACCTACCCTTCCTGATGACTATCAAGGATATGCAAAAATAGCCCAGGCTACAGGAATCCCCCTTGCTATGGGAGAAAATCTCCACACCATCTATGAGTTTGGGTACGCTTTTGAGCAAGCAAATCTATCCTTTATCCAACCAGATGCCTCCAATTGTGGTGGGATAACAGGTTGGTTAAAAGCTGCCAAACTCTCAAGGTTATATGAGAAACCTGTTTGTTCTCATGGCATGCAGGAACTTCATGTAAGTCTGGTATCAGCTCAGCCTAATGCAGGATGGATGGAAGTACATAGCTTCCCCATAGATGAGTATACGGAGAGACCACTTGTAGTAGAGAACTATGAAGCAGTAGCACCAGATACTCCAGGGATAGGAGTTAGTTTTAACTGGAATAAACTTTCTCCCTATCTTCAAGACGGCCTGATAACATACGCCTAAGAAAGGTCTATCCCTTTGCGATACATCTTCCTACAGGATAAGGGAGAATGGCCTATTAGAAAATAGCATATCCTAAGGAGTCTACAATGCTTTGATCAATACTATGAGCAGTAATAAACCATACATCCTATGACTAAAAGAAGTGAGTTTCCAGATCCGTTTAAAGAGGCCAGATTCAGTGAAGGCTATGGAAATATGGATGATCAGGATGATCCCGTTACTATCATTCTCCGTCATAAAGATGTGAGGAAATGCGCCCATAACTGGCAGGATTACCAATCTGCTGCACAACCCGGAAGAATTGTCGTTCCGTCAGAGGTTCATATCAGGGAAACGAGACAGATTCCCTTTGAACTGGATCCTCCAGAACATGGAGCATACAGAGCGGTAGTGGAAAAATGGTTTAAGCGCCCCTTACAACAAGCTTATAAAGATGCCTTAGCGGAAATCATTTCTATCACCCTGACTGAGGCATTCTCCCAAAATTCCATAGAGGTTGTGTCTGAGTTCGCTCTTCCCCTTCAGTCCAGGGCACTAACGCTGCTTCTAAATACCCCTTACGAAGAAGCCGCTACCTGGATTTCATGGGGTACGCATGTCTTTAGGAGTGAAGGAAATCCACTGGATGTAGATAAGGCATCTGTCCTGTATGACTACCTGGATGCCCAGATAGAAAAAGCTGTAAAGAAGCCTGGAGAAGATTTGTACTCACTTCTCCTTGGTGCAGAGGTAGAGGGAAAAAAGCTTACCCATGAGGAAATCAAAGGTGTTATGATTCTCACTTTTGCTGGGGGAAGAGATACCATCATCAACATGGTCACTAATACCATCGCGTATCTGGCGGAAAACCCAGCTGCTCTTCAGACATTACGAGAGGAGCCTACCATAAGACGCAAAGCCGTAGAAGAACTTATCCGATACTTTGCGCCTTTGACTCATATGGGGAGAGTTGCCACCAAGGATACTGAGCTATGTGAGCATGCCATTCAAGAAAATAGCCGAATCTCCCTTTGTTGGGCTTCAGCTAACAGAGATGAGAAGGTATTTGAAAATCCTAATGAGGTCGTGCTCGATAGAAAGATGAATCCTCACCTGAGCTTCGGCTTTGGTACGCATAAATGTTTGGGAGCTACTCACGCCCGACAAATGCTTTTTTTACTTCTCAACCAGCTAGCGGATAAAGTAGCCTCCATAGATATAATTGATGCTAAAGAAAACATAGAGAACCTGGAAGAATTCCAACGGAAAGTGGGCTTTCATCATCTTCAAGTAGCATTCAAGGTCCTTTAGCCCAAAGACTTAGTCACACACATTCCTCTTTTTCGCCTAGCAATAATAGCCTTTATCATCTTATCCGAAGAACAGCTCACTTGTGAAGGAAAAAGTGGTTCTATCATGGAATTAGCTGTCCAGAATGACATAAGCGATATTAAGGGGGACGGTGGAGGTGTATATTCCTGCGCCACCTGCCACGTATATGTGGATCCAGCATATTTCCCTCAAACGGAAAAAGCAGAAGAAATAAAAAAAGCACTTATCCCGATTTTGAGATAAGTGCTTGATATTCAGTGTACACTCGGAAGGATTCGAACCCTCAACCTCCTGATCCGTAGTCAGGTGCTCTATCCAGTTGAGCTACGAGTGCATGTGTTTATATATGTCCCAACTATTCTGAAGGGACTGCAAAGATAGAAAAAAAAGTATTTCAGCAAATGGTAAATGACAATTTTTAGATAGGAACATGCTGAAGCAGGGATTCCACACACTGATCTGTGCTGATTTCCTCTGCCTCCGCCTCAAAATTAAGAATAATTCTATGCCCTAGTACCTCCTGCGCGATGGCTTTCACATCCTCTGGTAAGGCATAGGAACGCCCGTTTAGGAAAGCATGTGCCCTGGCACCCAAATGTAGGGCCATAGTAGCTCTTGGAGACGCGCCAAACTCTATATACTCAGCCAGATCATGTAGGCCATACTGGCTCGGATCTCTACTGGCCATAACCAGATGGACTATATAATCTTCTAACTGTTCAGCTACCTGAATCTGATCAATCAGTTTACGTATCTCTAATATGTCTGATCTTTTGAGAATAGGCTTCACACTGGGAAACTGTCCTGTTCTGGCCATTCTCCTCATGATTTCCTTCTCCTCATTAAATCCAGGATATCCTACTTTTACCCTCAGCATAAATCTATCGATCTGAGCTTCTGGTAAGGCGTAGGTTCCTTCCTGGTCTATAGGGTTTTGTGTGGCAAGTACAAGGAATGGTTCTTCTAAGGGAAAAGTAGTCCCGCCAATAGAAACCTGCTTCTCCTGCATAGCCTCTAGCAGGGCAGACTGGACTTTGGCAGGTGCACGGTTGATTTCATCTGCCAGGATGAGGTGGGCAAATACAGGACCTTTCTTGATTTCAAATGTGCCGGTAGACTGGTGGAAAATTTCTGTCCCTACCACATCGGCGGGGAGCATGTCTGGAGTAAACTGGATTCGGCTGAACTGTACTGCCAGTGTCTCCGCCAGGGTACGTACGGTAAGCGTCTTTGCGAGGCCCGGAACCCCTTCCAATAGGATATGGCCATTGGTAAATAGACCTATCAGCAGGCGGGAAATCATCTGCTCCTGCCCTATCACTACCTTACTGACTTCATCTCTTACAGCAGAGATCTTTTTAAACAAGGCATCCCCTCCCATTAGTTCTAAGGTCGCGGGTTTGTTTTGCATGCTCATTGAAAACTAGCTCTTTTCTTCCCCTGAGAAATTTGAAATTCTTTATCCCTATTTGCTCTAACATATATTGATCCCTGAAAATTGTAGAATCTCTCTATTTTCTATATGTCAGAACACATATAAATTGTAGATAAAGAAGGAAATGGACAAGTTTACTACTTGTGTATTCGCATTAATGCTGCTAAAATTGTTCTTTTGGACGTATAAACATGAATTTTCACTTACGCATACTATGCTGGCTTACAGCCTTTTCTCTCTTCTCCATCAGCTGCGGAAGGGAAGAAAGTTCCAGAAGTCAACTGTTTGCCGAAATTTTTAAGGATCAACAATCCACTTTTCGGGGCACTAACCTGGGGGACGACATTTCTATTCCCAAACAAAACGAGCTCCCAAAAGTACCTAAATACATAGATTCTCTTGGAATTGTATATGAGTATGGACTCGCGGAAGGGGATAAACTCTTTGTGGAATACTACAAAGACAAGAATAAAGAGGAAGAAAGTGCTAATCAGGTAGCTGCTATCATAGCCAATGTATACCTGGAAGATGAGATCACAACTTCCCAGCTGTACAATGAAATCCAAACTTATCTGAACTCGGTAGAGGATTATGGGCTTTCTAGTGGTTCATACGGAAATTACTCATGGGAGAGCCGAACGAAAAACAATAACCGGATGGAGATTTCCCTGAAACTGGATGACACGAAAAAAGGGATCACGTTAAACTTCATTGAGACCAAATACTGATGAAAATATATACTGGTAAAGGGGACGAGGGATATACTTCATTGCTGGGAGGTAACAGAGTTTCCAAAGATGACCTTCAAATAGAAGCCTACGGAACCGTAGACGAGTTAAACAGCTGGATCGGAATGTTAGCGGTCGAACCTCTACTAATCACCTACAAATCCATTCTTCAGAATATTCAACATAGGCTGTTTGACATAGGGTCTATTTTGGCTAAAGGCGATAGAGCTTCTCTTATGAATCTTCCGAGTATCAATGAAGAACATATCCAGATTCTGGAGGATGCGATGGATGGAATGACCGCTGCTTTACCGGAGTTGACCAGTTTTATTTTGCCTGGTTCTGGGAAGGTAAATGCTAAAACACATATAGGGAGAACAGTCTGTAGAAGAGCTGAGAGAAGAGTCGTAGCAATGAACCAATTCGAATCTATTGATTCTCTCATCCTGATTTACCTGAACCGATTGTCAGATTTCCTTTTCGTTCTCGGAAGAATGGCCACGCATTTAGCAGAAGAGGAAGAAGTGAAGTGGTCTCCCTCTTAGTCCAGATAAAAAGTTATCCCACTAGCCTGTCGGGAGGCTTGGATAAAGGCCTTTTGCATGCCCCTGGATAACTCATTCACACGCTCATTGATAAAGAATTCCAGTTCGTGTAACTGAACACTCCTGTCCTGATTCATGTCTGCTGCACCCTCTAAGCCCTCACTAACAGCCTGCTTGAGTACTTGTGCATACCAGGCATTATTTAGCCTCCTTCTATCTACATAATCACTCCCGACCACAATAACACTTCTATCAAAGCGCATATTTTGAACTCTGGTTCTCACGCTCATGTCTCCTAAAGCATAATCTATTACCAGCATCTTAGTACCCGGCAGATCAGAAATATAATTGAATACATCCTCTCTCAGAACACTTAGATTTCCAGATAGAACGATAAAGATCAGATCTCTGCTCTGGACCACATCCATGAGTTGTTGGAGATTAAGGTAAAAGGACCTTTGGCGTTGAGGACTATTGATATGATGGAAGCTGTTATGCACCCTTTGAAAGGATCTCATTTCTTGTCTTCTCAGGACACTCGCCATCCTGGTTTCCAGACTTGGACCCGAACGGTTATACCCTTGATTATTATTGGAAGGAGCTACTGGTTTTGAGGTTATTGGAAGATCCGGTACAGAAGGCGTAGATTGATTTCTGCTTCCAGACTGAGGGATATTCTGTCTGCGGCTGTTATCCTGATAATCATTGACAG
>JBCBKZ010000380.1:0-5658 GCA_038520955.1 Bacteroidota bacterium
CCTTCCGGGTTCCCAATTTCATTTCTCTTTAGAGACAAAGAGGCTAATACATGAACTGGCTTAATTTCAGGGAGTTTTCTATGGGGACTTGGAGCATTAATTATACTCCCACTTTCAGGCTATGTAAGCCTCAGGTTTTATGAAATGTGGAAAGATATGTCCGCCACCTGGAGATATTTGCGTTTCAGAATGACCCAGTCAGGGCTCATAAAGGGCTTAAGAGATAAATCTGAGGATATTTATGAAGTGCTTAAAAAAGTGATTCAGGAAGAGAAAGTGGCTAAAGTTGGATAGGCTCACCTGAACTCAGCAGTACGAAATCGTTTTCGGAAGAAGGTAAGAGGTCATTTCTTGACTCTGCATTCAATGTTACTTTATATCACTGAATGTATTTTCCTCCTCATAAATAATAGCTTTGTTTATATACCTTACCTAAAGCAATTACCCACCATTAGTAGGAGTATTTCTTCTCCCTGCTCATTGTATTTCTATGGATTCAGTTGATTTAACCAGCTATTAAGAAGGCCATTAAGTCACATTATTTGCCTATGAAATCCATTACTTTACCTAAAGAACAACAAAAGAAAATTTATGAACTTATTTCTGACGCTGTCATTATTGTAGACCTTGATAACTGCATCAGGGAATGGAATGCTGCTGCTCAGAAGCTGTATGGATGGTCCACCAGGGAAGTCCTTTACCAACCTTTGGATATGTTACTACATACAGAATATGTGAATACCACTAGTGGAGAGGTCCTTCAATCAGTTCTGGAAACAGGCAGCTGGCAGGGAGAGGTCATTCATATGCATCATAACCATAAGCCAGTTCATGTATTAGCCTCTTTGTCTCTAAAGAGAAATGAAATTGGGAACCCGGAAGGACTGGTTTGGATCAATAAAGACATTTCTCACATAAAGGAGTTTGAAGAAAGTATAGTGAGTTATGCCAAGTCCACTGACATCATTCACAAGGTACTACTCGCCGGAAATAAGGCTGAAGATCTGACGGATCTGTATCGCCAGATCATCCACCAACTTTTACGACTCCTGGATTTTGATGCGGGAGGAGTGTTCCTGCTAAATGAGCATACCCAAAGGGTGAAACTGGAATATGCTTACAACCTACCTGAAAGTATGTGGACACATTATCATGGCATGTCTATCTACGACTTTCCCATGAGTCAGGTCTTCTTGCAGGGAAAACCCTTTATCACAGAGAATTATGACCTCATGGTGCCTCATCAGTATAAACTCAGCGGGTTTCTATCTATGGCATCTGTGCCGGTATTTTTAGGAGATCAGATATTAGGGTCATTATGCGTGGCCAGTCAAAGGAGGCATATTCTCAGTTCTTATGAAAAGAAGATCATAAGTATAGTGGGCCAACAAATGGGCGTGGTCATTAGCAGGCTGCAAACCCAGAATGAACTTCATATGCTGAATCAGCAGCTTGGAGAGTCTGTAACTAAGCATAGTGATGCCCTCAAGGAGAGTAATCATCACCTACAGGAGTTTACCTCCGTGGTAGCCCATGACTTGAGAGAACCTATCAGGATGATCCTATCTTACCTGGATCTGGCTGAATTAGATAATCAAACCTCTTTTTCTGATCAGAGCAAGGAGTATGTAAAGATAGCTCGTTCCGGGGCTTTAAGGATGATGGAGATGCTGGAAGGTATCAGGTCCTATTCTAAAATTAAGACGCAACATCAGGCCTTAAAGCTAACTAATTTAAACCAGGTGCTGGAAGACGTATTCCAGATCCTATGTATGCCTATAAAAGAGACGAATGCTAATATTACGGTAGGAGAATTGCCTGAGGTTCCCGCTGATTCCCTCCAGATGATCCAGCTATTCCAGAATCTTATTCACAACTCTATCAATTACCGGAAGGAGGAAGAGCTTAGGATACTAATTGATGCGAAGGAGTTTGATTCTCACTGGGTCATCTCTGTGAAGGATAATGGGAGAGGAATAAATCCTAATGTTGCCCCACATATCTTCCAGATGTTTAGAAGAGGAACCAGTAAACAAGGGGATAAAGGCTTAGGCATAGGGCTAGCAATCTGTAAAGGGATACTGGGCCGCCATAATGGAGAGATTTGGATGGAAAGTGAATCAGGTGTAGGCACCACTTTTTTCTTCAGCCTTCCCAAAAAGGTCAGCTAACTTTCTGACTGGCAGCTTATCAAATAAAACAAGCCCTGTAATCTAAAAGACTACAGGGCTTTGTATTTGAAAAAAGAAAATTTATGATTGGGCGGTAGCAGGAAGATGCTTTTTGACCATTTTAATAAGCTGGTCTCTCCTGAAGGGTTTGTGCAAGTAGTCATCCATTCCTACTTCCTGATACCTTCTTTTCTCAGACTCGAATACGTTTGAGGTTACAGAGATGATAGGAATAGAATCATTTATTTCCTGACGAATGATTCTGGTAGCTCTAATGCCATCCATTACAGGCATGTTAATGTCCATGAAGATGATATCAAAGGGATGCTCCTGAAGCATGGTAATGGCCTCTCCTCCGTGGTCTGCTACTTTTACCTCAAAGCCGTAATTAGACAGATTACGTGCTATGATCAATTGATTGACGGGGTTGTCTTCCACCACCAGAATTTTCCCCTCAGTAGGGAGGTCCAGGTGAAGGGAGGAGGAGCTGGTGGCCTGAGGTTCTGGCTGATTGTCTGAGATGCGCTTCATAGGAAGCGTAAACCAGAACTCCGTTCCATAGACAAAGTTCTGTCCTTCCGGAAAATGGTCCGGGTTTCTCCATCCAAACTCCCCATTCATGAGGGAGAGCCTTCGCTGAGCGAAAGTGATAGGCCAGTCAAAGGTATAGTTGGAGTCTTCCCATGCCTGTTCTAGGTCTTCAGGTTTCATATTAGAGAAACACTGAATGCTGAAGTCAAGGAGGATGCCAGACTCATATTTCCTTTCTCCTTTTACATTAATGCTGACCTCACCTTGTTCCAGGAAGCCCAGGAGGTATTGGATCACCCTGTAAAGGACGTGTTCAAGCCCTTTTTGATCGCCTGAGAGAATTAACGGAACCCCGTCATCTATTTGGTAGGATATGGGGAGCCTTCTCATACTGGCATATGCCTCCCAATCATAAATGACATTCTCCAGAAGGTGAACCAGGTTAAACTCTTTTTCAGATGTTTCCTCAGGTTGGCTCTCCATATTATGGAGTCCAATCATCTGGTTAAGTTCGTCCAGCATTTTCTTCCCCTGAAGGGCGATTAAGGGGAGGCTTTTCTCAGGAGAAAATGCTTCCTTATCTTCTTTATGCAGATCTGTGAGCGTGAGAATGTTGTAAAGGGATTTGATCAGGCGTTGGTGAAAGATGGCATAGAATTCATGATTATCTGCTTCTATGTCCAGAATCTCTGCCTGACATGCCTTCAACTCTTGTTGGAGAAGTTTGGCTCCTAACTGCTCAAATGATTCTCCGGATAAAATCCCTTTCATATCTGTGACCCTATTTACCTTTTTCGATCTTGTTACAAGTAGCAAAATAGTCTAGGGGCTGGAAAGACATTCAGAGACCATTACTTACTGACCTTCTCTGATCAAATTCTTCACGAAAAAACAATTTCTTAACACAGAGTTTCGTAACTTTATACACAAGCATACATCTATTAGTATCTAATCCTACCATACGACGTACATCTACTCATACGCATTAGTGTAAGCTCTCAAAACCAGTACATGAATTGATGGTATACATTTTGTATTAAGTCAATCAAGTTATTCGCCCATGAAAAAGATCGTATCTATTCTGGTATGGATGGGTTTCCTTTATGCTGTGAGTTTTGCGCAGGATAAAAGAAACTGTGGTACAATGGAATATATGAAGCATCTGGAGAGGAAGAATCCCAGTGTGCTGCGAAACCTTCGAAGAATAGAGCGACATAATGGCCTCCAGCCTAAAAGAGCTTCCATATCTACATTTAGGGTAAAAAGAGATGTCATCACCATTCCGGTGGTAGTGCATGTAGTATACCATACCGGTACTCAGAATATCTCTGAGGAACAGATTAAATCCCAGATTAAGGTGCTAAATGAAGATTACAGGAGGAAGAATGCGGATGCGTATGCTACCCCTGCTCATTTCAGAAAACTGGCAGCAGATACAGGGATAGAATTTGTGCTGGCAAAGCAAGATCCAAACGGTAATCCTACTTCAGGAATAACCAGAACTTATACAAATAAAGAAAACTTCATATCATTTGAGAATGAAGTAAAGTATTCTTCCAAGGGAGGAAAAAATGGATGGCCAGCAGATAAATACCTGAATATCTGGGTGTGTAACCTGGCCATGGGAGTGTTAGGATATGCCCAATTTCCAGGCGGACCTACTCAGACTGATGGTGTAGTGATAGGCTATAAGTACTTCGGTACTGTGGGGAACCTGAAGAAGCCCTTTAACTTTGGAAGAACTACTACCCATGAGGTAGGGCACTATCTTAACCTTAGGCATATCTGGGGAGACGGACCCTGTGGGCATGATGATTTTGTACAGGATACACCTGAAGCTTCTGGCCCTACGCATGGATGTATATCCTCCAGAACTACCTGCGGATCACTGGACATGACCAGTAACTTTATGGACTATACTGATGATGCCTGTATGAATATGTTCACCAAAGGGCAGGCATCCAGAATGAGAAGTTTATTTAGCCCTGGAGGCGCAAGGGAAAAGCTTCTGCTTAGCCCCGCTTTACAGCCTACAGAAGTTCCCATTGCAGTAGTAACCCCCAGACGACTTGAGGCCATCAATGTAAGCTCCAGAACGGCTACCCTGACCTGGTCTCCAGTAAATAGCGCAAATGGCTATCAGGTACGCTTTAAACCCGTTAAGGGTAGCAGGTGGCAACAACAGCAGTTTACGTCTACAAGAGATGCCGTGAGGCTGGTAAAGCTCCCTTCGTGTACAGACTTTGAATTTCAGGTCCGTTCTCTTTACAGGGATGATAAGAGTAGTTATTCACCTTCTACCATTTTTAGTACAGGGGGGTGTGAGCAAAACCAGTTACTTAGTCTGGCTGTTTATGACATACGATCTAACCAGGCAAAAATAAATTGGACACCTATTAGTAAGGCTACTCAGTACTTTGTTCAGTACAAAAGGGTCGGCTCACAGCAAATTCTGACACGTAAGTCCAATGGGAGAAATAGTATAGTCCTTTCCAATCTGGTTCCCGGTTCTATGTATAAGTTCCGCGTGAAAGCTTATGTACCGGGAGAAGCCAGGTCATATTCAAGAGTAAAAACCTTTTATACCCCTTCAGCCCTCCAGATGGCCAGAGTAAGTAGACGCGCTGCTGCAGAAGAGATAGAAGGTGATTACCTGACCATAAGTGAATCCCGTGAAACTCATAAGCTGAGAATTAAAGTCACAGATAAAGAAAATGATCGGGTGGGGATTTCTCTCAGTGATGCAGGAGGAAATCACTTGATGGCTAAGGCTGTGCCTATCTCCATGAATTGGTATGAGATAGATACTCGAAATCTGGCTTCCGGTTCCTACCAGCTTTTAGTGGAAGATAGCCAGGGATTCATTCATGAGGAGAGGGTAAGAGTAGGGTATTAAGGCGCTTTTTTAGCTGTATCCATTACAAAACCCACAAAAATATAACGCCTGTTTTTCCTG
>JBCBKZ010000381.1:0-5653 GCA_038520955.1 Bacteroidota bacterium
CTTGATGGGGCTGATCATTTATTAACCCGTAAAGAGGACGCCGTTTACGTGGGAAGTATTATCGCTTCCTGGGCCATGAGGTATATAGACCTTCACCATGAGGGGGATTTAGAAACGGATAAGCAAGTTGTCGTACATACAGGTAATGAAGGATACACCACTGAAATCAGGGCGGGAAAGCACAGACTATTGGCTGATGAGCCGGAGAGTGTAGGCGGTTCTAATCTGGGGCCTACGCCCTATGGACTTTTGGCCGCGGCCCTCGGAGCCTGTACGAGTATGACGCTACGTATGTACGCAGACAGAAAAAACTGGGATCTGCGAGAAGTGAAAGTTCATCTTTCTCATGAGAAAGATTATGCAACTGATTGTGAGAATTGCGAGCAGGACGGAACCAAGATTGACGTGTTTGACAGGGAGATAGAGTTAGTAGGAGAACTGGATGAGAAACAAAGACAGCGTCTTCTACAAATGGCAGATAGGTGCCCTGTACATAAAACCCTTCATAGCGATATTCATGTGAGAAGTGTGTTGAAGGAATAATCAAGAGACTCATGACTGAAATCAGCAAAGCATTACGTCAATTTAATCCTTCCATGAAGGAAGAAGATTTAGCTTTGCTGTTACCCCGGATTAATCAAATTTCTGCCAAAAAAGGAGATTGCCTTCTTCGACAAGGACAAGTAGCCAGATATATTTACCTCATAGAAAAGGGAGGCGTGAAGTGCTATTCTCCCAGAAGGGATCGGATCATTTGGGCAGAATTTGAAGGTGGGTTTATCACCATACCCAATAGCATTAGCCAGCAAATTCCCTCCGAAGAAGAATTGGAATGCCTGGAAGATTGCTCATTATATGCCATTAGGTATACAGATCTAACTACCCTGTATGCCACTAACCTTCAATGGGCTAACTGGGGGAGAAATTTTTCTGAGCATTGGATAAGGATTATGGATACTATCTATGGAATTCTTTCTATGAAATCTGCTACGGATAGATATGAGGCCGTGATCAGACTTCAGCCAGACATTCTCCAAAGGGTTTCTCTGAAAGACTTAGCCTCATTCCTGGGCATCAGCCAGGTCTCCATCAGTCGTATCAGGGCGAACACACAGGTGAAAGCAGGAAATTAACATATGTAAAAACAACTCTGCTAACAGACTGATACTTTCATTCTTCACGCTAAATGGAAGAATATGGAAACTGTCTTTAGAGTTTGTTTGCTGATAGCGGGTATCATCAATTCATTACCATCTATTCTGGCCTTTCTTCCACAAAAAATTTCTGACTCATATGGGATTGAGATTGTGGATGTGAATCATGAACTTCTCCTTAGGCATAGGGCTATTCTCTTCGGGATCATAGGAGGAATCATGATCTTCTCAGCTATCAGCAAGAAGTATTATACGCTTGCGGTTGCCATAGGGATGATTAGCATGCTCTCTTTCGTTCTGTTATTCTTGCTCATGAAGGGAGAAGTTAATCCTGAATTAAGGAAAGTGATGTATGTGGATTTGATAGGGATAGCAGTCCTGCTAGGGGGATTTATCCTGTTTAGGTGGAAAGCCTAAGGCCTTTAGTTTACATCGACAGAAATATTAGGTAATTTCAAGCTACTATTGCCAAAACTGTGGATGAACAATTAGCGCTGTCAACCCTTAAGACCTTTTTTGGGTACGATTCTTTCAGACCTGGACAACAAGATATTATCCAATCCATACTGGAGAGAAAAGACACCCTGGTAGTCATGCCTACCGGAGGAGGAAAGTCTCTATGTTATCAGCTTCCTGCGCTCATGCGTGAAGGGACTTGTCTGGTGATTTCGCCCCTCATAGCACTCATGCAAGATCAGGTAGACGGACTGAAAGCCAACGGGGTGGATGCCGCTTACCTGAATAGTTCTCAGTCTCTTTCTGAGCAGGAAAAGGTGATTAAGAAACTGGAGAAAGGAGACCTGAAACTGCTGTATGCTTCTCCTGAAAGGGTACTGACAGATGGGATTCTGAACAGGCTGGAAATTCTCCCAATAAGCTTAGTAGCAGTAGATGAGGCTCACTGTATTTCCTCATGGGGGCACGACTTCAGGCCGGAATATGCCAAGCTACGTATACTTAAAAGACGTCTTCCCAATGTCCCTCTGGTAGCACTTACCGCTACGGCAGATAAAACTACCCGTAGAGATATTATCCATCAGTTAGGGTTGGAAGAGCCCCAAGCATTTATTTCTTCTTTTGACAGGCCCAACTTATTTCTGGAAGTACTTCCCGCCAGAAACAGGTTTAAGGTGATACAGGACTTTCTCTCTTACAGACCTAATCAGTCCGGTATTGTCTATTGCTTGAGTAGGAAGGGAACAGAATCACTAGCAGAGAAACTAAAGAAATCAGGTTTCAAGGCTGAGGCTTACCATGCGGGATTATCTTCTGCTGTGAGGAGGAAAGTCCAGAAGAACTTTCGACTGGATGATACCCAGATAGTTTGTGCCACTATCGCCTTCGGGATGGGCATAGACAAACCTAATGTGAGATGGGTGATCCATTATAATCTTCCTAAAAGCCTGGAGAATTATTATCAGGAGATAGGAAGAGGAGGAAGAGATGGACTACCTGCACATACCCTGCTGTTTTACTCCTATGCAGATGTACTCCAGCTTCAGGAGTTTGCGAGGGATAGTGGCCAGGCAGACATCCAGTTGAGTAAACTGGAGCAGATGAAGGCCTTTGCAGAATCTCAGGTGTGTAGAAGGAGAATTCTCCTAAGTTATTTTGGAGAATTTAATGAGGTAGCTTGTGGAACCTGTGATGTCTGTAAAAATCCACCAGAATATGTAGACGGAACTGCGACTACTTTAATGGCCCTTTCGGCTATAGTGAGGTTAGAGAGAATAGGAGAGCATGTGGGGATTAACATGCTGACAGATATTCTCAGAGGGTCCAGTAGGAAGGAGCTCATAGACAAGGAGTACCACACCATTAAAACCTATGGAGCGGGCAGAAGTATGCCCTTTACTCATTGGGTGCAGGCCCTAATGCAATTATGCCAGTTGGGCTTTGTGGAAATAGCCTATGACCAGGGAAATACCCTGAGAATTACCCAGGCAGGCTGGGATGTGCTAAAGCAGAAAAAACCAGTCAAGTTGGTAGCCTTTCAAACCTGGAACAGCAGACAACAACAGCTGGAGGAGCGCGTCAAGCCCAAAACCAAAAAACAGCAGTTCAAAGAAGCCCTCTTATCCTATCTGCAGGCTTTTAGACAAAAGCTCGCCAAGGAAACCGATATGGCCCCTTATCTGGTCCTGGGAGATCCTACCTTGGAAGACATAGTAGATAAGCTGCCTGTAAGCTTGAAAGAGATGAGTAGAGTAAGTGGAATGAGTCAAGCCAAACTCAAAGACTACGGCAAGCCCTTCCTTAGGCAACTCCGTCAATTTATCTATAAGCAGTATGCAGACCTGGAAAACGGGATTACCGTCAAGGGGACTACTACACATGCTACGCTATACCTATACCAGAAAGGCTTTCAAGTATCAGAAATAGCTAGGAACCGAGCTGTCCAAACAGGAACTATCTATAATCATCTGGCTCAGGTAGTAGACAAGGGCTTTGTCATCAAACCGGAAGAAATATTCTCAGACAGAGAATGGGAAAAGGTCTGCCAAAGCGTGAAGGTCATCGGCCTGAAGGAAGAGCTTAAACCCTATTTCGACTACATAGAACCCAAAATGGAGTATGGAAAGATTCGTGCCGCTCTGTCTATCTATAAATCACAAAGAGGTTCCTAAAAACAAATAGCTCCGAGTTTGACCTTAAAGCTTTAGAAGCTTAATCATCTTAAGAATTTAAATAAAGTCTTCATGGGGCGAAGGGCGTCACTCCACCGATCGTGGGCGGCTAGTGTGTGGCATTGGAGGGACAAAGCGCTTTTGCTTACTTTTCTCGCAAAAGAAAAGTAAGTCCCGCGGAAGGCGACGAAGCACTGATAGCTAGTTACTGATTGTACGTAAATTGTCAATCTTATTTAGGAGTCTCAAAGACATTTTAATTCTAGGAAAGAATACAATAATTCTCAAGAACCTAATAATCTTATAAAACAAACAGAAAGAGACGTCATATTTGACGTCTCTAGAAGATTTATCTAATTGTAAATATATCTCTACTCTATATCAATCTTGATCGACTTTCTTCTTCCTTTTTTATCCAGCAAGAATCTTTCTCTGTACACCATGTAGGCAGCTTCTCCCACATCTTTTAAGTATACATAGTTGAATCCGGCAGAGAAAATAGCTCCTAAACCAGGAATGAAAGCAGCAGCTTTTTTGGAAAGAGTCTGTTCTACGATCTCCTGAATGATTTTTCGGGAAATGAAAGAGGTCGCATTCTTACCCACCTGCTTAGTAGTAAAGTCTCCGCCCAGTTCTCCGTAAATCTCGGAATCTCTTCCTGCTTCAAAATCTTTGAGTTCCGCCAGGGCACGTTGCTTTTGGATCTTATCAGAGGCAGTAGCGATTTTAAACACCCTTACCATATACTCTACTTCATACTCCCTGCCGTTACTTTCAGGACTATCCAAATCATAGCCATAACAAAGGGCAATCTGATAGATGGATCTCATAGAGATGGCAAAGAGGGTGGGGAGATCAGCCAAAATCCCGGCTATCCCTACTATACCTGTACTTAGTCCACTAAGGGTGGCCATACGGGTATTCTCATCTATAAACTTTTCGGCTACGTGGTCCAGGTCATGGATAGAGGCCTTTTTCAACTGAATGATGGTATCGGCATCTATTTCAAATTCATGGGTAGCTTTGAGAATATCATTTTGGTTAACAGACCATTCTGAGAAGTCTTGTAACTTCTCTATTATGACTTCCGTTACCCCTGATATATTATTTCTTGCGCTTTCAGGAATAAGTTTTTCGGCCAGCCAACTGACTGGCGCACTTACTACATTGGTGGCCCTGTTTAGAAAGCTCGGATTTTGGGCCTTCCACTTAGCGATCTGGTTGAGAATTTTGGACTCTGAAGAGTTAAGTTTTGCCATTATGTTGATGCAATAGAAAAATAACTGACAACTTATGCTACGGGAAAATGACAGCTGAGGTTAGTATTGGCTGCCTGGATTCCCTGAAACAACATACAAAATTCTCAGACTTGAGACCAGAACACTTCCTGTGACAACTTGTTTAAATTCAAATATTTCTAGTAATATGTGTGCTCAAATAAATCGGAAAGAACATATGAAATTTGGAACCAAAACCGTTCACGCTGGCGTAGAACCAGATCCTTCTACTGGTGCCATCATGACACCCATCTTCCAGACAAGTACCTATGTACAGGCGTCCCCTGGAGATCATAAAGGATATGAATACTCCAGAACGCATAATCCTACACGTACCGCCCTGGAAAAATCCCTTGCAGCCCTTGAAAACGGAAAGGAAGCTATTTGTTATGCTTCTGGTCTGGCCGCTATAGATGCCATCATAAAGTTGCTGAAGCCGGGAGATGAAGTCATCTCTACCAATGACTTGTACGGGGGTACCTTTAGACTTTTCAGAAGAGTATTTGAAGAGTATGGGATCAAGTTTCACTTCATTCCTATGCAGAAAGTGGATGAGGTAGCCTCATACATTAATGAGAATACCCGTCTGATGTGG
>JBCBKZ010000382.1:0-5619 GCA_038520955.1 Bacteroidota bacterium
GATTGAAGACTGGGATAAAATGATAGATACTAATGTCAAAGGACTACTCTATCTATCAAGAGAAATCATGCCGGGCATGGTAAGAAAGAAGAAAGGCCACATCATCAACATTGGTTCTATTGCAGGTAAACAGGTGTACCCGGGTGGAGGAGTTTACTGCGCCACTAAATTTGCCGTAGATGCTCTTTCTCAGGCTATGCGGATTGATCTCCTTCCTTATGGCGTAAAGGTAACTAATGTAGCTCCCGGAGCAGTGGAAACTGAATTTTCTATGGTCAGATTTAAGGGAGACAAAGAGAAAGCCGATAAGGTGTACCAAGGCTACACGCCGCTTACTGCAGAGGACATAGCTGATATAGTGATGTATGTAGCTAACCAACCCGCACACGTAACCATCAATGAAATCGTAGTTACTGCTACCGCACAGGCTAATTCTCACTATCTGGTTAGAGACTCACAATAGGGTTAGGCCATGTTTCAAACATGGTCCTATAATTCCAGTGGATTTTGGAAGGGTCCCAGTTTCACGAAGAGGGCCAGTAAGATGCTAGCCAGACTCAATACCAGATAAGCTGGGTATTGATCATGAATTTTTCGGAAAGAGAAAAACTGATCTGTTTCTGCCAGCCTCTGTTCCATGGACTGGATAAGTTTCCTGGCAGGTTCTTTTAGGGACGCATCTACATATACCCCACCACTCATATCACTAATGTCTTTCAGAAGTGTCAGATTAGGCGCAATATAGGCCACATCTTCTCCTTCAGTAACTTCTTCACTAAGCTTACCGCCTATTCCCAGGGTATAAATAGGGATTTGATAGAAAGCTGCTGTTTTGGCAGCTGAGATGGGGGGAATACTACCCTGATTGGACGCTCCGTCCGATATGAGAAACATCAGCTTTGCCTGGTGGGGTAAATTTCTCAGCATATCTATCCCTATGGCCATACTTTCTCCCATTACGGTCGCCCCTTTCGGGAGAAGCTTAATAGATATATCCTTGATCATTTCTTCCAGAAAGGCATGATCTGTAGTAAGTGGAACATACTTTAATGCCCTGGCAGAAAATAGCACTACTCCTACCCTGTCCTGACTCCGATTTTTAACTAACTCAATGGCTACTTCCTTAGCCAGGCTTATTCTGTCAGGTTCTATGTCCTGAGATTCCATGCTTTCACTGATATCCATGATGAGGATAATGTCTCTTCCCTGCAGGATTTTCTCCTCAGATTCGCTTGCACTTTGGGGTCTTGCCACTGCTATGATGAGGCATACGAAGGCTATCCCATAAAAAATGGTGGGGAGATGCCTAAGGAAGGTCATGATAAAAGAGGAAGGATAGACTTTATGAGGGTCAAAGCTCCAGGGAATGACCTCTTTTCCTTTTAAGTCATACCAGAGATACCAGAAAAAGTAAAGAGGGAGTAATAAAAGCCCATAGAGAGCCTCAGGGAAGTCAAAGAAATCAATTCTAAAAAAATTCTCCATAAAGTAATCAGCACCTCTCAGCAAGCATCTATAGCTTCAAATAATCCATGAAGCGGATGCGAATGAATTTCTCCGGGATCAAGACGTTGAATGATTTCAAAACACACCGTAAACCTGTCTGTAATGGGTTGAGTGAATATCTGGAATAGGTAACTTTCTGCATCCCTATCCACCATTATCCCCATATCATCCAATGTCTGTACGTCCCCAATTTTCTTTCTTAACGCTGCCACATGCTGCTTATTGGGTCTGTTCATGACATGCTGGAATTGTACCCCCCGTCTATATAGCTCTCTGACGGTATGGAGAATATCATTTGTGCCCAAGGCTATATGTTGAACTCCAGGTCCATTATAGAAGGTCAGGAACTTTTCTACCCTGCTTTTGTGAGAAGAATTTGTAGCTATGGGCTCAGTAACTGGAAATCTAAGCCGAATTCCCTTCTGGTCCTTTCTGGCCATCAGCGTAGAATGGCTCCCAGATATATCACTATCGTCAAAAGGGGATTTACGCTCAAACCCTAGGGCCTTCTCATAGAAATCACACCAAAATTCACTTTCTGCCCACCCCACATTACTCATGATATGGTCCAGTCCAATAATCCCGATAGAATCCGGATGATAGACGGGAGAATAATCAATATAAGTGGGAAGAAATACCCCTTGATAATCTTTCTTCTCTACCAGAAGATGGATAGTATCACCATAGGCATGGATTCCGGCTATGGTAGCCTCTCCTGAGGCATCAGCATGTTTTTGGGGAAACATGGAGGGTCTGGCCCCCTTGCTTAAAGCATGTTGAAAGGCTAGAGATGCATCCGGTACTTCTAACGCTATGCATTTCACTCCGTCTCCATGCATATGTACATGAGCAGCTATCTCACTGGTAGCTCTTATGGGAGCTGTAAACACCAGGGTGATTTCTCCTTGCTTAAGTGCGTAAGAAACAGATTTGGTATTCCCGGTTTCAGGACCAGAATAGGCAAATGGCCGAAACCCAAAGGCTGATTGAAAATAGTGAACGGCCTGCCGTGCATTAGCCACGTAGAACTCCAGGTAGCCCACCCCAATTATAGGAAACTTGGTATCCATCAGGTTAAAAGTAAAGCGTCAAATCATTCAGGCTTAGATATATAAATCCCGATTATCCGTATTAGCAAATTCTATCCAAAAGGAAGCCAAGCTCTCTGCGCAGGCTTCTATAAAGATCTTTCCTTTCTCTGCTGTTGATTTTTCAGGGTTCCCCACACCTGTATCCTCAGTAACCTGGGACCAGGCTCGCTGGGCAGTGGCCCAACCTTCCTGAAAAGCCTTAAACTTAAATACTTTGGCTGCACCAGAACCAGCCTCTTCCAGTGGCAGTACCCAATCTGGAGTAATGTGCATCATGGCACTGGTTTCCATCTCTCCTGCATGATCTCCCGGCTCGTGAAAATACTCCTCTACTGGAGCAGATCTCCACCAGTCAACCGCACTCACAAATACATCTGGATATATGCCCGCCAGCTCCCGGATCATTTGCTTAAAATGATTTCCTCCGTGTCCGTTAAGGATCTGTAGCTTGGGTATGTTCTGAAGATGTAACACCTGCACCAGGTCCTTTAGAATGGCCAGTTGCGTACTGGGATTCATATTTATGCAGAGGGAGATATCAAGTTGGCCCGTATTCACCCCAAAAGGTACTACTGGCAATACGACTACTTTCACACCCGCATTCCAGGCCTTTTCTGCCGCCAGTGCTGCGACCGCTTCTACCTGATAATTATCTGTTCCGTAAGGCAAATGGTAGTTATGCGCCTCCGTGGCCCCCCAGGGCAGGATAGCTAACTGGTAAGAATGGTTTCTTACTTCTTTCCAATTCGTTTCAGCCAAAATATATGGCCTAGCCTCACGCTTGTTCATGGTGAAGGGTTATGGCGATGTGAGTCCGTAGATTTGGAGGAGTCTTTAATATTAGAAACATTTCTGGAGAAATTGAAATGCTTATTCAATAAGTCACAGAATTTTATCTAATTAACTCAAAGGAGCCATTTTCTCTTTTCCTATACTGATATTGGCCTGACCTGAATATTTTCCCGGCCTCCATCTTCCTCAAATTCATGATGTCAGACTTATCAGTATGAATAGATCCTCCTGTAATACTGGCCAGGGTCAGGTAATGTGGATGGATATAACGCCCTCTTTTTCGCTTAAAAAATTCCCGACTGGAAGAAGGATCTCTGATAGGCCTAAACAGGAGAATTTTTACAGGTACTCTCAGCTTGCTCAGTAGCTTAATGTCTCTAATAGAGGTCTCTGCATCAGGAATGAGAATAACTTCCTTATATCCCCTAAGCTTGGACGTACCTACCAGTAAAGCTTCCAGGTCATTTTCAGGCGCATCCCCTCCCAAACCTGCCTTCTTCACTTTGAGCATGGTCAGTAGTACATCATCTATAGAATCTGGTCTGGCGTGATAAATCCCTCCGGTCCTCCCAATCAGCTTCCGGGAATAGTGCTTATTATTTCCATCATTGAAGAAGACAAGATGTTTGATCCGCTTTTTAGGGAGCTGGTCCCTAAACCATCTCATGGTACTGGCTCCATTCTCATACATACTGGCAGTCCAGTCCATGACTACCAGCATATTATTCCAGTCATGATGTCTGGAAAGTACGTCATAGAAGGTAGAATCAGATAAAGGAGTTTCTCCATAAACTATCTCCGCTAACTCATCCATATCTGGTTCTTCTGTTCTCAATTCCGTAATTTTCTGACTGGGCATGGGTCTTTCCGGCTCTATGGCCCTCATAGGTTCTTCTACCACTGCCACAGTCTCCTCCTCCTTCTCTGGACGAATATGGATCACAAACCCATGGAACATTCCAATGGCTTCTTCCTCAGTCTTACACTGGGTCTGAAGCACAAAACGCCAGCGAATATCTCTGCGTGATAGTAGGCTTGAATCCAGTTTTGACAGGTTCTCTAACCTTTTATTCAGCAACCAATCATAATCCGTGAGCCATCTGGTGAAGTCTGCCGGGTATTTGGTAAAGACCAGGTCTACTCCCCTGACCCATTTAGACTGAGAGACATCATACTTTCCCGATTCCTGTAGATCTGCCTTCGCATAAGGCACTTCCAGGTACACACGCTGAGGGGTTTCCTGATAAGGATAGGCAGATACTTCCACGGTCTCTATGTCAGCTACCGGAATGAAGTTTTGAGCGCTTACCCGACTGCATGAATAGCTTACAAGGAGGGCCAAGACCACTGAAAACCTCAGTTTCCCACAGCCTGCTGAACAAAGATTCATAAACTTGTATTGGGTAAGTAAACGCAAATCCAACCTATTCATTAATTCGTACCGTATCTAAGCAATTCCCCATTTCCCTGATATACGAGAGAATCCTTTTGCATGGTTAGCTTTCCATTCACAATCACATACTCAAAGCCTGAGGCCAGCTGGTAAGGATCTTCAAAGGAAGCATTCTCTTTCACTTTCTTAGGATCAAATATCACCAGGTCTGCCTTTTTTCCTACTTCCAGGGTTCCTCTGTCTTCCAGCGATAATATCTCAGCCGGGAGAGAGGTCATCTTCCTGATAAGTTCAGCTAATTCTACCACTTCTTTTTCCAGGTAGAAATATTCTATCATCCTGGCAAAACTCCCATATCCTCTGGGATGTCGCATAGTAGGGCTCCCGTCAGATCCTATCACCACATACTCATCCTGCATCAGCCTCGTCTGTAACTCTTCATCCATGATAAAGTAGGCAGCTGAGGCACCTGTGGGAGAAATATCCTCCATCAATATCTCTTCAAAGGGGCGGTTCTGCTCCTTACTTAGGTCAGCCAATGTCTTACCGGCATAAGGCCGAGTCCCAAAAAGTGTAGCCTTAGGTCCATTTCTCTTTTCTATTCTGTTTCTCAAATAAGTGCGTAACTCATCTCCTCGATTACGTTTGACCAACTCATAATTATTGGGAGACCTGGCCCATTTAGGAAATACGATTCCAATGGTCGTAAAGCTGGCCGTATAGGGATATATATCTGCCGTTACCCGTTTCCCTCCTTCTCTTCCCTGCGCTAACCAGGATAAAATAATTTCTGCCCTTTCCTGACTCTTTCCATAAACAGATTTTATATGAGAAACA
>JBCBKZ010000383.1:0-5619 GCA_038520955.1 Bacteroidota bacterium
GGTTAGATTACCTAGTAGAATAAGGTTATAAATAAGTACCCGTTACCAAACCGCACTTCCTTATGTCTACAAAAAAAAGTCCATCGGACAACCTTGAAAATTACATCCTTGCAGTTGAGAAGAAAGAAAAACAAATGAGAGCCGTAAAACTTGCTCTCATAGCTATTTTGATATCAGGAGGGTCTGTTCTTGCCTATTTTATGGGAGTTCAACCCTATCTAAATGGCTCTTCCTATCATAGGTTTTTCGCCAGTGAACTATCATTTGAGCTGGTAGACTCACTATTAAATGTTTCTCAAAAACCTATTCTTGTAAAACATGAAGGAAGTGAGACTTTTGACACGATTCGAAACATTGAAGACTATGTCAAATTCGAACTAGATGGTAGTTCAGAACTGATTGTAGTGGACGATATTGGGGATAACTTTTTGGATGGAAGCCCAGATGGATTTGACACAGATTTTTCTCAAGGTGCCAATATCGCACTGGATATAGCAGGTGATCGAAAGGCAGGTAAAAAGCTCAGTTTCAAGATTATTCCGCTGGGAGATGATAAATTACCTCTATATGAGATTGATTTTGGAAACGGTCTCAAAAAAGAGATAAAATCTTCTATCAAATATGCCTACCCCACTGCTGGGAACTATTTTGTGCATGTAAGATCTGCTGATGGCCAATCACAAACCCTCTACAAGCTTCCTCTCAGGATTGGAAATAGAGCCCCTATTGCTTCCAATGAACGTCCTAAGGAGGTAGGTAAAGAGAATTCGCCTAAGGTTGATACGAAGAAGAACGAACAACCCAAGTCTTCTCAGGCTTCCACCAGTCAAACCCAGGAATCTAATTCATCCTTGGCAACTAACACTAAGAGGTCAAATAGCAGCGGAAAGAATCCTTATGCGTTAGGCTCCTCAGGACTCAGCGCTTCTACCAGAGAAGTGCCAAAGGTAGCTCCTAAAGTAATGGCTAATCCTCCTAAGAAGATGCCAAGCACAGAAACAAAACCTGCTACCAGTGAAAAAAGAAATACTGAGAAGTTCGACCCCAATGCGGTGTTTGAAACCCCTTCTTTCCCTGGTGGAAGTAAGTCTATGGGCCGTTTTGTGGCAAGAAGACTCAGATATCCGCGTATGGCCATCAACAACAAAGTGGAAGGAATCGTCATTGCTAAATTTGATGTGGATGAGGCAGGAAATATCTCCAACCCCAAAATTGTGAAGTCATTAGGGTATGGATGTGATGAGGAAGTGATCCGTATCCTGGGTACTATGCCTACCTGGGAACCCGGTACAAAGAATGGGGACCCAATAAAAGCGATACACTCCATCGCCATTAAGTTCGAGATTCAGGATTAGGGACCTACTTTTTGGCGATAGCACCTAAATGGGAACAGTTTAATAGATCAGTCATGCCACTAAAGGCGACAGGAGCCTTCTCATAAGAAAAGATCTCCTTCAGCGTCCTGGTGGCATGATTGTCTCCCATACTTAGTCTGACATCCTCCATATTCATTTCTGAAGGGTGCTCATACCCACAAGCATGTGTAATTTCCAGTACTTCCTTCCTTAGGGTTCTCACATAATTACTAAATCGCTCGGATTTTAGCTCCGGTTTTAGGCCTGCCTGCAACCATTTTTTCTGTGTCGCTACTCCGGCAGGACAGCTATTGGTGTGGCAAATTTGAGCCTGAATGCACCCTATGGACATCATGGCTTCCCTGGCTACATTGATCATATCAGCCCCCATAGAAAAAGCCATCATAGTACCTGAAGGAAATCCTAACTTCCCCGCAGCTATGAATGCCAGTCTATCAGTAAGCTCCCTCTCCTCAAACAGCTTATACACCTCACTGAAAGCATACATAAAGGGAAGGGACACATGATTGGCAAAAGAAGGTGGTGCCGCCCCCGTTCCTCCTTCTCCTCCATCTATGGCAATAAAATCAGGGCCTTCGCCCCTCCTTTTCATGGCATCCGCCAGGGTAATCCACTGATCTACCTTCCCCACTGCCGACTTAATCCCTACAGGTAAGCCGGTAGCATCTGCTATTTCTTCCACAAAGGTGATGAGTTCCTCCACATTTGAGAAAGCAGAGTGACTAGCTGGAGACAGCACATCTTTGCCCATTTCTACTCCTCGGATTTCTGCAATCTCTTTGGTGATTTTCTTGCCGGGTAAAACGCCTCCTTTTCCGGGCTTAGCCCCTTGAGAGAGCTTTACCTCAATGGCTCTAATGAAGGGATTATTCTCCACTAGTGCCTTCATCTTATCCATACTAAAGTTCCCTTTTTCATCTCTCACTCCAAAATACCCAGTCCCAAAATGGAAGACCACGTCAGCTCCATAGCTATGGTATGGGGAAAGTCCTCCCTCACCGGTATTGTGGTAACACCCCGCCTTGATAGCGCCCTTATTTAGGGCAGTTACTGCAGCCTTGGACAGGGAGCCGTAGCTCATGGCAGATATATTCACTATGGAGGCAGGTCTAAAAGGTCTTTTCCTCTTATGGTACGCTCCCAACACCTTGGCAGAAGGGATAGCATCTTTCCAGCTGCGATTAGGATGATCCTCAGGAAGGACTTTAGGTAAAAGTCTGGAATTGATGAAAATGTGACCGGGGCTGTGAATATCCTGATCCGTTCCAAAGCCCTGGTAATTATTTTGCTTCTTGGAGGAAGCATACACCCATGAGCGTTGGCTCCTGTTAAAGGGCAACTCTTCCCTATTATTCGCTACTATGTACTGCCTCAATTCAGGTCCTATGCTTTCCAGCAAATACCTAAAGTGTCCTACCACAGGAAAGTTGTGGAGAATGGTGTGCTTTTTTTGAATGAACACATCATATATTCCTACTGCAATTATCAGAATGACAAGGTGTACCCACCAGGGAATCATGAGAAATTGGTGCCAAAGAGAATCCATTTAACAAGAATTTAGCTTTGTAATGAATGATCACCAGAAATTAGGAGATATTTTCTTCCCAAAAAATTAGAAAATGGACCTCTTATTAAAAATGAGGGGTAACTTGTTCCATCAAGGCATGAATTACAGTTCGGAAAATTCCCTTAGGATTATTCTCAAAATAAGCTGGTATACAATCCGTTAAGCTATATATTTGTCTATAAATCTCCCTAACACTATAGACACCTTTGCGTACTAATAGCTGTAAAGGTGAATATCAGATACTTATATGGAATCAACATCGAACTCGAATCCTGGTGGGCGTAAAAAGTTTTCTAATCTCTTCTCTGCTAAGTACAAAACCCCCAGGAGAATCTTCCTGATCTTTGTGGGTGCTGTGTTTCTTTTTGTAGTAGGATTTATCATCTATGCTATTCAGGATCTCCCTCCAATGCATGAGATAGAAAATCCCCAGTCGGACTTATCTACTCAATTGGTTTCTTCAGATGGAGAAGTCCTTCAGAGATATTATTCCCGCGAGAACAGGATTAACCTCAAGCTCCATGAGATTTCTCCTCATGTGATAGATGCCTTCCTGGCCACTGAAGATGTGAGGTTCTATAAGCATTCCGGAATAGACCCTAAATCATTTTTCTCCATCCTTTCAGGTTACATAACAGGTGGGACCATGCGCGGGGGAAGTACCATAGATATGCAGCTGGCCAGAAACCTATATGGGAAGGAAGTAAAAGGGCAGGGAACCATCATCAGGAAGATCAAAGAGTTTTTTGTATCTGCCTATATAGAGAGGAGGTTCACCAAGCGGGAGATCATGGCTGCTTATCTGAATACTGTGAATATCTATGGGACCTCCTATGGGATAGAAACCACCTCCGACCGCTTATTTAATAAAACTGCAAAAGAGCTGACCATAGAAGAGTCAGCCATGCTTGTGGGAATGTTAAAGGGCCAAGGGGTTTACAATCCCATCAAATATCCGGAAAGGACACAAACCAGAAGAAACCTGGTCATAGACCAGATGGTGAAATATGGCTTCCTGAACGCAGACACCATGGATATCGACAGTCTGAAAGCCATTCCCCTGAATGTAGTTCGTCAGGATCAGGAACATATTAAGGGATTAGCTCCTTATTTCAGAGAACACCTTAGAGCAGAGCTTCAAAAATGGTGTAAGGAGAATGATTATAATCTGTACACAGACGGACTGAGGGTATTCACCACACTGGATTCACGTATGCAGAAGCATGCAGAAGATGCTGTAGGAGAGCACCTTAAGGCACTCCAAATAGATTTTGACAAAACTACCTTTGGGAAGGAAGATTGGAGAAAGGATTCTGCTTCCATTGCCAAAATGATGAAAAGCAGTAAATGGAATAGCTTCTGGAAAAAACAGGATGATCTGATAAATGATCTTAAGTATCAGTCAGCCAGGTACCAAAGCGGCCTCAGACAGAAGTTATCCAGGGATGATATTGAGAGAGGGTTTGAAACGCCCATCAAGATGAACCTCTTTTCCTGGGACGGGGATGTGAGTATGTCTATCAGCCCTATAGATTCCCTGAAATATTATGCTGGAATTCTGGAAACAGGTTTTATTTCCATTGACCCAGCTACCGGAGGGGTAAAGGCCTGGGTAGGAGGCGTAGACTACAGAAATTTTAAATATGACCACGTAGCTAAAGGTAAGAGGCAGGTAGGATCTACTTTCAAACCTTTTGTGTATGCTACAGCCATAGATAATGGATATACCCCTTGCTATGAAGAACTTAATCAACCAGTATTCTTTGAGAATACTGATGGTAGTGGCAAAGTATGGGCGCCTAAGAACTCGGGAGGTGAAGTAGGAGGGAAAATGACCCTTAGAAGAGGGCTGGCTACTTCTACCAACCTAATAACTGCCAGACTGATGAAAGCAGTGGGGCCACACTCGGTAGCGGAAATGGCTTACCGTATGGGCATCAAGACTCAGTTAGATGAGGTACCTTCTCTTGCATTGGGTACTACAGACCTGAGTGTACTGGAGCTTACCGGAGCTTACTGTACTTTCCCTAATCAGGGTACATCCATAGAGCCTACCCTCATTTCACGCATAGAAGACCGATATGGGAATGTACTGGCTGAGTTTACTGCTAAGTCTCAGGAAGCGCTTTCTCCAGATAAGGCTTTCATGATGGTAGAACTGATGAGAGGCGTAGTAGATGAGCCTGGGGGTACTGCCCAGCGTTTGAGATTCAGGTATAACTTCGATACAGAAATAGGCGGAAAAACAGGTACTACCCAAAATCACTCAGATGGATGGTTTGTAGGCTTTGTTCCTAATCTTTCCAGTGGGGTATGGGTAGGATGTGCCGATAGAAGAATGCGTTTCCGTTCCATCAAATATGGGCAGGGTGCGAATATGGCCTTACCTATCTGGGCATTGTATATGAAGAGGCTGTATGAAGATACCGCCATTAACTTCCCCAAAGAAAGATTTATGGTACCAGATAACTTCTCAGGAGAGCTGGTTTGTGCGCCTACCTATGTGGAAGGGGATACTATACCCAGAAAGAAAGAAAATGCAGCAGACGGCTTCTAAGAAGCTATTGGGAGAAAATAAAAAACGGCATGCAGCTAATCTGTATGCCGTTTTTTTATTCTCTATAATTCTTATTGTGCGAGTTTTTCTTTGAGCTGATTAGAAGAGGTCTGAAGGCT
>JBCBKZ010000384.1:0-5600 GCA_038520955.1 Bacteroidota bacterium
AAAATGACCTTACAGAAGCAAAAAGCAAGTTGTTACATGCGGAAAGAAGCTAAAATATACATAGCCGGCCATAGAGGTATGGTCGGCTCTGCCATTGTTCGTACACTTGAGAACGCCGGGTATACCAACCTGGTTTATCGTACTTCAAGGGAGCTTGATTTGAGGAGTGAGGAAGCGGTAGCTGCCTTCTTTGAAGAAGAAAAGCCTGACTATGTAGTATTAGCTGCTGCTAAAGTGGGCGGGATTAACGCGAATAACATCTACAGAGCAGAGTTTCTGCGTGATAATCTGGCCATAGAGCTAAATGTGATTCACCAATCATATCTGAACAAGGTAGAAAAGCTGTTATTCCTGGGCAGTTCATGCATCTATCCTAAGTTTGCTCCTCAGCCTATGCAGGAGGATCATCTTTTGACAGGTAGTTTAGAGCCTACAAATGAGCCCTATGCTATTGCTAAGATAGCCGGGATCAAGTTGTGTGAAGCGTACAGAGATCAGTACGGATGTAACTACATCTCTGGTATGCCTACTAACCTTTATGGGCCTAATGACAACTATGATCTTCAGAACTCTCACGTATTACCAGCCTTGATACGCAAGTTTCATGAGGCGAAGGTAAACGGAAGCCCTTCGGTAGAGATCTGGGGAGATGGAAGCCCTAAAAGAGAATTTATGCATGTAGATGACCTCGCGGAAGCTTGTCTGTACATGCTGGAGAATTATGATGAGAAACCCTTTGTGAACATAGGGGTAGGAGAGGATATTTCCATTAAGGACTTGGCATTGACTATCAAGAAGATTGTAGGGTTTGAGGGCGAATTAGCCTTCGACACCAGCAAGCCGACAGGTACGCCCAGAAAACTGATGGATGTAGGCAGGCTAAATGATATGGGCTTCAAGCCCTCATATAGCCTGGAGGAGGGAATCAAGCACGTGTATCAGGACTTCCTGAATAATATGGACAAATACGTTGCAGGTGAAAGAGTAGTAGCCTGATCATAAAAGAACTATTGTGGTTCGTGCGTTCCTTTCATGAAAGGAACGCATTTTTTTTTACCAGCATGCTTAGGATCTCCATCGTAACTGCCTGTCTGAATGCCGAATCGCATATTGAGCGCACGCTCCAATCTGTGCTGGGACAGGACTATCCTGCCTTGGAGTACATCATCAGGGATGGTGGTTCTACAGATGGTACGTTGGAAAAGATTACGCCTTTTCAGGATAAGATCCATTCTCTGGAGAGTAAATCGGACGGAGGGCAGTACTTCGCTATTCAGCAGGGACTGAATGAGAGTAGAGGCGAGATTATGGGCTGGATAAATGCAGATGACCAGTACTTTCATGGAAGTCTTTCTCTGGTTAATCAAATTTTTACTCAGTTCCCTGAAGTAGAATGGATAGTAGGAGTTCCTTCTTTCTTGAATGCAGATGGACACATCACCAAAGTCTCCACCAATTCTGCTTCAGCATTCTACCAACCCTATATAAAAGAAGGCTTTTACAGAGAGCATTTGGCGGGCTACCTTCAGCAAGAGAGTATGTTTTGGCGGAGAACCCTATGGGATAGGGTAGGAGGGCTCAACCTTAAGTATAAACTGGCTGCAGATTTTGACCTGTGGACCCGCTTTGCAGCTTCTGCTGAGTTGGTACAAGTAGTTTCTCCTTTGGCAGCTTTCAGGGAAATACCCGGAATACAAAGATCTTCTCGATTCAGGACAGAGTATGAAGCCGAGGTAAAAGAAATCATTAGAGAAAAGAAAAAGCCTCCCTTCATATGGGATACCCTTGCCAAAAAGGGAGTCGTTTGGCGTAGCCTTTGTCGGCTGGCCATTTGGAAACCTACTCTCACCATAGGCTTCAATACTCAACGGCAGGTCTGGGAGAAAATCTCTCATAAACGTCCCCTTTCCAGGGCCACCTTCCTGGATATGATGTTAGAAAAGAATCTCAGAAAGTAATTCTCTGGTAGAAAGGGAAGGAAGAGGTATCTTCTTTACAAATATCCCCTTATCATGAGAATCACCTCCTTCAATATCTACGGTATCAGTTTCCTTATTCTTTTGTGTTCTGCTCAGTTTACGTTCGCGCAGAAACGCTCCCTTTTCAATGGGCAGAACCTGGATGGATGGGAGATTTATGGAACAGAAAAATGGTTTGTAGAAGGGGGAGAACTCATCTGTGAGAGTGGGCCTGATAAAGGATATGGCTACCTGGCCACCAATGAGATATTTACGGATTTCGATTTAACGCTGGAATTTCTTCAGGAAGCTGATGGGAATAGCGGGGTTTTCTTCCGCTCATCTATAGAAGGAACCAAAATCACAGGATGGCAGGCAGAAGTGGCCCCTAAAGGAAATCATAGTGGAGGGATTTACGAATCCTATGGACGGGGATGGTTGATCAAGCCCGACATGGCAAATGAAGATGCCCTTAAAGAGGGAGAATGGAACTCCATGCGCATCAAGGCCAAAGGAGACAGAATTACCACCTGGCTAAACGGAGTGAAGATGATTGACCATGCAGATGCTAAAATAGGAAAGGCCAAAGGGAGTATTGCCTTACAAATTCATGATGGAGGCGGAATTCGTGTTAGGTGGAAGAATTTAGTCGTTAAGTCCCTCTAAGAATTTATGGCTAAACACCATTTCCATTGGGAGGCCTTTCTGATCATATTCTGCCTCTCCCGGAATGGACGTATGGTGCTCAGTATGGCTTGCCATGACCGCCAGACAGATAGCATCCAGTATATCGTCAGCTACCAATACCTTTCTTCGGAATTGAGCCATAGCCTGTTGATAGAGCTCCTCAGCCGGTTCAAATATTCTCTTAAGTAAGGACATTCTCTCCTGATGTCCTTCTAAGGTTTTCTTGTTATGCTTCATAGGTGTTCCTCCATTTAAGGCCCAGAATCCTACTTCAGGGTGGCTTTCTCGTATTACACCTCTCCAGCCTTCATTCTCAATAAGCCAACTGTCAACCTCTTTAATCTTAGGACAAATAAACCAGGCTTGCTTGGATACCTTTTTACCCATGTCCTGAAAATTCTTATCACAGGCTTCTGGATAGCTTTCAGCATACACAGCATTTCTACCTGGGACGGGAAATACACTGGAATTTCGGAAAGGAGAAAGCCGTTTTCGGGCAGCGCTATCTACCTTTCTGGATTCAATAACAGGTAAGCCTATAGGGATATCTATGAAGATGTGCTGTGCCTTTGGGAACTTCTCACAGATGGCCGATATATCAGCCTCTATCCCACATTTCCAGGAATTTCCCGGAGAAATAAGCACAAAAAACCATCCTGCCTTGCAGCCATCTATTCCTAAATAGATCAGATTATTTGTATTCACAGGAGACCTTAAATTTGTCTGTAACTGATAAAAACTGTTGCGTTACCCATGGAAGGTAGTACGCTACCCTTTCAGGGGATTTATGGGTAAAATATGAAGGTTTGTTAGCTAAGTGGTATTGTTGATAAAAAATTTTCAATAGATAGTTACCTCTACTTTAAAAATTTCATCAACTGAAAAACAATAACCATTTTAGCCATGAAAACCTACAAGCTTACCTTCATCGCAGTATTATTTTTTGCTGCCCCTATGGCCCTGTTTGGTCAGCAGTTTGTGTCAAACATTGTAGCCAAAGACGCTAACAAAATTAAGAAAGAAAGCCCTTCTGTTGTTTTGCCTGATTCCAAAGAATTTGTTTGGCTGGATAAAGAAGCAAAGCCACTTAACCTTACCACAGTGGTAAAAACCATTACTTATCCTGATGAACTGTTGTCAGCAGGTTTCGAGCCTCTCGTACAGGTTAGAATCTTAGTTGACAAGAACGGGCTTCCGCTTAGACATGTGTGGATTTCTGAAGTAGATCCCGCATTACAAGAAGCGGTAAGTGAAGCTATCCCCGCTATGAAATTTTCTCCTGCAGAGATAGGCGGAGAAGCGGTATCTTCCTGGATGTCATTAGCTTTCAGATTCAAAATCAGATAGGCCCAACCTTTTCATACGATGAAATCGTCCTGTTTTTGTTCTTGTTATTCCTTTCATGAAATTTTCTTTCAATCCACCTCTTAGAATGTGAAATTAATTTCTACTTCTCATTTTGAATGGGAGTAGAAAGCACATTCAAGTCTGTTAATCAGATATGTGTCATTATTAGGGAGGTGGCTCTGGATAACCAGAGCCATCAGCTTTTTTTAAGATCATGGTAAACTTTTTGAGATGGGTCTTTCTATTCTCAAATAGCGGATATACCTTCGCGCGATTATTAAAATAGAAGGTATATGGTTAAAGAAATTTTATCCGTTTCGTTGATCTTGTTTTCCATCATTGACATCATAGGCAACCTACCTATTATCATCAGTTTGAAGGAAAAAGGCCATTTTATTGAGCCATTAAAAACAGCCCTGGCTTCGGGGCTCATCATGATCCTCTTTCTCTTTTCTGGAGAAAGTATTCTCTCACTTTTTGGGGTAGATATTGGGTCCTTTGCTATTGCAGGGGCTATCGTGCTTTTCATTATTGGGCTGGAGATGATTCTGGGCGCTTCCTTTTTTAAGGAAAGTTCAGATCAGGTAGGCTCAGCTTCTATTTTCCCTTTGGCATTCCCCCTCATTGCAGGAGCAGGTACCTTGACTACCATTCTTTCTTTGAAAGCAGAATTTGAAACCATGAACATCCTTGTGGGAATTCTGGTGAATATCCTCATCATCTTTGTGGTGATGAGAATATCTGGGTGGCTTCAAAAAGTACTTGGAAACCAGGGAGCAGCTATCCTGAAGAAAGTATTTGGAATTATTCTGTTGGCCATAGCCATCAAGCTGTTTAAATCTAATTTTACGCTGGGATAACATCTAACTTATGGACCCATTGTCATCTCCCTTAAATGGAGTTATGACAATGGTTCCTTTTCTTTCAAACTATCCTAACCTGAGCTTGTAGCAAATAGGTATGTCTGCCTCCAGTTTTACCAAACCCTTAGGTGTTTTTACTTGATTAATACCAGAAAGACCTTTTCTGATCTTTTGACTAACTTCTTTCCATGGACATTAATCAGTTCCTCATTTGGCTGGTCATTCTCCTGTCAGCTATCTTTCTGCTGGCACTTCTCAGCTTGCCCGGAAAGAATTATGGGCAAAGATTTTTAATGCTGCTCGTACTGAATTTCGTCCTACACTTTCTCAATATTTACTTCTCCGAATTCTCTCAGCAAGCTATCCCCATTTCTCTGAATCCTTTTTTTGCCTCTAATTATGGACCGCTTCTTTGGTTATATTTTGCGCAGTTTAAGGAAGAAAACGCTATCCCTCTACCTAAGGCTCTGCCATATTTTCTTCACTCAGTCGGTTTCCTCCTTTGGGGAATGATCTCGGACCTTTCCTTTAAGTCAGTGGTAGTAGTTACCAGCCTGATTTTGATGATAAACTTTGGATTTCTAACCAAGACTATATCCCACTACTTCCAAAAAGAAGCAGATTACATCTTGGTAGAAAAGAAATGGCTGTTGTCCCTTCTGGGTTTGTTTGGAACCTTATTGGTAGTAGTATCTCTTAATTTATTCTTTGCAGTAACAGAGGTTTCCAGCTTTCATGATAAAAG